>DATGFK010000717.1:0-9069 GCA_035309185.1 Aggregatilineales bacterium | reverse complement strand
GGTTTGGAAGTTCACGGTTATGCGGTTATGACGGCAAATAGTGGTGACGAAGCCATTAGTCAGTTTGCGAAGAAAACGTTTGACATGGTCACGACAGAGATCAACCTGGGCGATGGGCCTGATGGTATTGAGTTCTGTCGAACCGTTCGTGAACGCTGCAAAACGCCGATTGTCGTCATCACAGAGGACGATAACAAGCGCACCAAACTCGCAGCGCTGGGCGCTGGGGCGGACGACTATGTCACAAAACCATTTGACATAGATGAACTGGAGGCTCGCATCCGGGCAATTCTGCGACGTACCGCAATCGCGGATGGCAGCAGCGTCGACGGGGAAATCCGTGCCGACGGTCTGGTCATCAATGTGTTAAAGCACCGGGTTTCTCTGGATGGTGAAGAAATTTATCTGACTCCGCGCGAATTCGCTTTGCTGAGAGTGCTGGCAAGCAATCCAGGCACAGTCGTGCCTCACAGCACACTGCTCAAAGAAGTCTGGCACAAGGACGAACAGGGATCAGAGAACCTGGTCAGAGTTTATATCAATAAGCTTCGGAAAAAGCTGGGCGAGTGTTCAAGCAGCCCGCCTCGGTACATTTTTAACGAACTGGGTGTCGGCTATCGCTTCGTGGATATGTAGGTCGGAAAGGATCGTACATATGTCAGATGTCGTGTTCGTCATCGTAATCGTGCTTTTCTTCGTACTATCGTGGGGCCTGGTTAAGGCTTTCGAACGCTTGTAAGGGAGATAACTGTGAACGCACTGTACATTATCGGTGGGCTAATCGCCTTCGGGCTGCTCATCTACCTGATTGTTGCCCTGCTGAAACCGGAGGCATTTTAATGACTCTCAACGGCATCCTTCAAATCCTCGTCTACATCGCGGTCTTGATCCTCATAACCAAGCCGTTGGGCATCTACATGGCGCGCGTCTATGAGGGTAAACCTGTTATCTTGAATCGTGTCTTCGGGCCGGTTGAACGCGCCTTCTATAGCCTATGCGGCACTAGTGAGACCGACGAAATGAGTTGGCAGACGTATGCCCTGGCCGTGCTCATTTTCAATGCAGTAGGGGTGATCTTTGTCTTCGTCATGCAGCGCATCCAGGCGTCATTACCCCTCAATCCCCAGGGATTCCCCAATTTAACCAGCGACCTGTCGTTCAACACCGCCGCCAGTTTTACGACCAATACAAACTGGCAGGCTTACGGTGGTGAAACGACCATGAGCTACCTGACGCAAATGGTTGCTCTGGTGGGACAGAATTTCTTTTCGGCAGCAACCGGTATGGCAATGCTGGTAGCCCTCATTCGCGGCATAACCCGTCATACAGCGCAGACCATTGGCAATTTCTGGGTGGATATGAGCCGCAGCGTGCTGTACATCCTGCTACCGATTTCAGTGGTGCTCGGCCTGTTTCTCGTCTGGCAAGGCGGTGTGCAAAACTTCTCCACTTACCAGGCAGTCAACCTCGTCCAGCCGACGAGCTATCAGACTCCTGCCGTCGATGCCAATGGGAACCCCGTCAAAGATGCGCAGGGCAACCCTCAGATGACTACGGTGCCCGTGACCCAGCAGTTTTTGCCAATGGGGCCAGTGGCCTCGCAGATCGCCATTAAACACCTGGGGACGAATGGCGGAGGCTTCATGAATGCCAACGCGGCGCATCCCTACGAAAGCCCCAATCCGCTGACGGATTTCGTGCTGGTCGTCTCCGAAACGGCGATTGCCGCCGCTGCGACCTATATGTTTGGCAAAATGGTAGGCGATACGCGCCAGGGATGGGCGATCCTGGCAGCAATGATGTTCTTCTTCGTGATTTTGTTGTTCGGCGCCTACGCCGCAGAGGCTACGCCCAATCCTAAGATCACGGCTATGGGCGTGGACGCGACAGCCAGCCAGGTCAACCCTGGTGGCAACATGGAAGGCAAGGAAGTCCGCCTGGGAATCGCCCGTTCGATTACGATGGGAACGGCTTCGACGGTGACTTCAACGGGTGCGGTGGACTCCATGCACGACTCATGGATGCCGCTGGGCGGCCTGGTTCCGTTGTTCGCAATGCACCTCGGCGAGACTGTCCTGGGAGGCACCGGTACCGGGCTTTACGGGATGCTGGCATTCGCCATCGTAGCGGTGTTTGTCTCAGGGCTGATGGTTGGGCGCACACCTGAATACCTGGGCAAGAAGATCGAAATCTTCGACATGAAGATGGTCTCTATCGCCATTCTAATTATGCCCGCCATCGTACTGATCGGCATGGCTGTAGCCGTTGTAGCCAACGACGGCGGCAACGCGGGCGTCCTCAATCCTGGCCCGCACGGCTTCAGCGAAATCATGTACGCCTTCACTTCAGCAGGCAATAACAACGGCAGCGCCTTCGCTGGGATCACCGTGAACACGCCGTTCTACAACACGGCACTAGGCCTTGTAATGCTGTTCGGACGCTACTGGTTTGCCCTGCCGCTCCTGGCCCTGGCCGGGAACCTGGCTCGCAAGAAGTTTGTGCCGCCTGGCGCGGGCACACTGCCGACACACACCCCCTTGTTCGTGGGCATGTTGATTGGCGTCGTGTTTATCGTTGGAGCGTTATCGTTCTTCCCGGTACTGGCGCTCGGACCAATCGTTGAACATCTCATCCTGTTCTCGTAACAGCGTGACTGAAGGAACATAACTATGACTATACAAACAAGGGGTAAGGCCCGGCCCTTATTCGATCCGCCGATTGTTCGCAGGGCTATTATCGAATCGGTCATCAAACTGAATCCACGCCATCAGATCAAGAATCCAGTGATGTTCTGTGTCGAGGTGGGCAGCGTATTGACGACAGGCTTATGGTTGCAGGCCGCCCTCACTGGACAGGGCGAAGCGCCCGCTGGCTTCATCTTCGCGATTACGGCGTGGCTATGGTTCACGGTCCTGTTCGCCAATTTTGCCGAAGCGATGGCCGAAGGCCGCGGCAAGGCGCAGGCCGACGCGCTGCGCAAAACGCGGCGCGATGTCCAGGCCAAGAAACTTTCAAAGCCAGCTCGAAACGCGCCACAGACGATGGTCAGTGCCGCGACCCTGCGCAAAGGGGACATGGTGTTGGTGGAAGCAGGCGATCTCATCCCCAGTGACGGAACAATTATGGAGGGCGTCGCGTCAGTAGACGAAAGCGCGATCACTGGCGAAAGCGCGCCGGTGATCCGCGAAAGCGGCGGCGACCGCAGCGCCGTAACCGGCGGCACAAAGGTGCTCTCCGACTGGTTGATTGTCGAGATTACCACCAATCCGGGCGAAACTTTCCTGGATCGCATGATCGAGATGGTTGAAGGCGCGAAACGACAGAAAACGCCCAACGAACTGGCCCTGGCAATTCTGCTGGCTGCGCTGACGATTATCTTTTTGCTCACGACCGCGACGCTGCTGCCTTTCTCCCTATACAGCGTTAACGCGGCTGGCCAAGGTGTTGCCATCACTGTCACTGTGCTGGTCGCGCTGCTGGTGTGCCTGATCCCCACAACCATCGGCGGGCTGCTGTCTGCAATCGGAATCGCGGGAATGGATCGCATGATCCAGGCTAACGTTATCGCCGTGTCGGGCCGCGCTGTCGAAGCGGCTGGCGACGTGGACGTACTGCTGCTGGATAAAACTGGAACCATCACTCTGGGCAACCGCCAGGCGACGGCCTTTTTTCCCGCTGATGGCATTGACGAAAAAGCCCTGGCCGACGCGGCTCAGATTTCCTCGCTGGCCGATGAAACTCCTGAAGGGCGCAGCATTGTCGTGCTCGCGAAGGAGAAATATGGTATCCGGGAGCGGGATATTCATGCGCTAGGGGCGACGTTCATCCCGTTCAGCGCACAGACCCGCATGAGCGGTGTTGACATGGACAGCCGCCAGATTCGGAAGGGGGCTGCCGACGCCATTGCCGCCTACATTGACCAGCAGGGCGGTACTTTCCCAGGCACGGCACGCACGATTGTAGATAACATTGCCAAGCAAGGTGCCACCCCTCTTGCCGTTGCCGAAGGGCAAAAAGTGTTGGGCGTCATTCAGCTCAAGGACATCGTCAAAGGCGGCATTAAAGAGCGCTTTGCGGAACTGCGCCGCATGGGTATCAAGACGGTGATGATCACCGGCGACAACCCACTCACTGCCGCAGCGATTGCTGCCGAAGCGGGCGTAGATGACTTTCTGGCCCAGGCCACGCCAGAAACCAAACTCAAGTTGATCCGTGAACAGCAAACAGGCGGGAAACTGGTTGCCATGACAGGCGACGGCACGAACGATGCCCCGGCTCTGGCCCAGGCCGACGTGGCTGTTGCCATGAATACCGGGACGCAGGCAGCTAAAGAAGCGGGCAATATGGTTGATCTCGACTCGAATCCCACAAAATTGATCGAAATCGTCGAGATCGGCAAGCAACTGCTCATGACACGCGGCGCGCTGACGACGTTCAGTATTGCCAACGACGTTTCAAAATACTTTGCCATCATCCCGGCTGCGTTCTCCACAACCTACCCGGCATTGAAGGCGCTGAATATCATGGGCCTGACCACGCCGCAGAGCGCGATCCTATCGGCAGTGATCTTCAATGCGTTGATCATCATTGCGCTGATCCCCCTGGCCCTGCGTGGCGTGCGGTATCGTCCAGTTGGAGCGTCGAGGCTGTTGCGAGACAACCTGCTGATCTACGGCGTAGGGGGCCTGATTGTCCCCTTCATCGGCATCAAGCTCATTGACATGATTCTCGCAGCACTGCACCTGGTTTAGGCCCAGAAAGGAACCATTACATGCTAAAGCAACTCAGGGCTGGTATTGTCGCCTTCGCCCTGTTAACAATACTTGTCGGTCTTGTCTACCCAATCGTGATGACTGCTCTCGCGCAAGGTCTATTCCCGTACCAGGCCAATGGCAGCGTTATTGTCAAGAACGTTCAACCCATCGGTTCGGAGCTGATCGGGCAGTATTTCAGTGACCCAGCCTACTTCTGGCCTCGCCCATCAGCGACCGGCCCGGTTCCTTACACGTCCTTCAATGCAGATAAAAGCACTGGCTCAACGGGATCCAACTTTGGCCCACTGAATCCAGCCCTCATTGCTACAGGCAATGAGAAAAATCCCGACGGGTCAGCAATACCAGAGGGAACTGTCCAGACGGCCATTGATGCCTATCACACTGCCGACCCTGAGAATACTGCTCCGATCCCTGTAGACCTGGTGACAGCCTCGGCCAGCGGCCTTGATCCGGACATCAGCCCGGCGGGCGCAGCCTACCAGGTGCATCGCGTCGCTAAAGGCCGTGGTCTTGACGATGCAACCGTCCAGAAGTTGGTAGACCAGTATACGCAAGGCCGAGCGCTCGGATTGCTAGGTGAGCCGCATGTCAATGTCCTGGAACTGAATCTTGCACTCGATGCCCTCCCCAACCAGCACCCGCCGGTCAATCCGGTAGCGACGGCGGCAGCTACTTCTCCTGCTGCCACACCTGCTGCAACAACAGCCGCCACAGCCGCTCAATAGTCATATCAGATTCACATGAACATTGGTTGTCAAAGAACCTCTTGTCCCCCTCGCCATCTTATGGCGAGGGGCAGGGATGAGGGTCCAACAGTCTTTGCCCGAAGCTGGTATCACCGGCAAATGAGTTATAGTTGACGCACTGAAACGAAAGGGTTCCGATGCGGGGGATGAAGTTTCATCCCCCTGACTTTTGAATGACGCTCGTTCCGTTTCCCCAACGCAATAACGACTGGAGAGCCTACGCCAAGGCACTCCTGATTGTTTTGACCTGCACAGGTTTGGCGGGCCTAATGTTCTCTTATTTTTCGTTGCCAAACCTGATTTTGGTTTACCTGGTCGGCGTGGTCGTCGTTGCGGTGCGCTTTGGGCGAGGCCCCTCTATTCTTGCATCAGTCCTTAGCGTAGCTGCCTTTGACTTCTTCTTTGTGCCGCCTTTTATGACCTTTGCCGTTTCAGACACCGAGTATCTTTGGACTTTCGCTACAATGCTCCTTGTGGCCCTGATCGTGAGCAATCTAACAGCACGCATCAAAGATCAGGCCGAATTGGCGCGCGAACGCGAAAGGCGAACGGCCAATCTGTACGCAATGAGTAGAGAGTTTGCCAGCAGCCGCAGCACGGATAACCTGGTCACTATCGCATCTCACCATATCGCTGAAGTTTTCCATACCCAGGTGGTCTTGTTGCTGCCTGACGCCAGCCACAAGTTGGTTGCCCAGCGAACCAAAAATGCGCCCGCCCTCGACGACCACGAGCAAGGTGTGGCGCAATGGGTCTACGAACATAGCCAGGTCGCTGGTGCAGGAACGAAAACACTGCCTGGTTCTAAGGGTGTGTATCTGCCACTATTGGCGTCGCAGGGAGTTGCAGGCGTTATTGGCGTCTACCCCGCTGATCCGGGCAGCACAACAATCGTTCCTGACCTGATGTCCCTGCTGGAGACCTTTGCTAACCAGACTGCGTTGGCAATTGAACGCGCTCGCTTGGCCGAAGAGACAGAACAGACGCGCCTGGAAATTGAAACCGAGCGAATGCGCAATGCCCTTCTCAGTTCTGTTTCTCACGACTTACGCACGCCGCTGGTTTCTATTACAGGGGCAGTCAGCAGCCTGCTCGACAATGAGGATTCGCTTGACAGACAGAGTCGCCATGATCTAGCGCAGGTCGCCTACGAGGAGGCCGACAGACTCAATCGCCTCCTGGGTAATTTGCTGGATATGACCCGTCTTGAATCAGGCGGAATTCACGTCGAAAAAGAATGGCAAATGCTCGATGAAGTAGTCGGAATGACCTTAACTTACCTGGACAACCGCATTGCCAGGCATCCGATTACTCTCGCTATTCCACCAGATTTGCCGTTTGTGCCCATAGATGGCGTGTTGATTGAGCAGGTGCTTTTGAACTTGCTGGACAATGCCATCAAATACACACCGGAGGATAGTCCGATTCAACTCTCTGCACGGGCACAGGATCATGCGGTACTCGTCGAGGTGGCAGATCATGGCCCAGGGTTGCCTGCCGGTAATGAGGAGCGTGTCTTTGACAAGTTCTTTCGTGGTCGTCCCACCAGTGCTGGCGGTGTGGGCCTGGGCTTAACGATTTGCCGGGGAATCGTGGAAGCGCATGGTGGTCGTATTTGGGCTGAAAATCGTCCAGAGGGAGGAACCCTGTTTCGGTTTACTCTGCCCCTTGGAGAAAATCCGCCGGAGGTGAAATCGCTGGATGACTGATACGATGCCTGCGGAAGGCTCACTGATCCTGATCATCGAAGATGATAACCAGATCCGCCGATTTCTGAGAGCTACGCTCACTGGGCAAGGTTATCGCTGGCTGGAGGCCCCCTCTGCTCAGGAAGGGATTCGGCTGGTGAGCCTGCAATATCCGGATTTGATCATCCTTGACCTGGGACTGCCAGATCTGGACGGCCTGAAGGTCATCCAACAGATACGGGAGTGGACTTCAACCCCGATTATTGTTTTGTCGGTCAGAGATCAGGATCAA
Organism: Aggregatilineales bacterium; assembly: GCA_035309185.1. GTDB lineage: Bacteria > Chloroflexota > Anaerolineae > Aggregatilineales > UBA2796 > DATGFK01. The sequence continues at coordinate 1,568 of DATGFK010000717.1, read as the reverse complement.
GACAAGATCACTGCATTTGATCATGGTGCAGATGACTACCTGACCAAGCCCTTCAGTGCAGGAGAACTCCTGGCCCGAATCCGGGTAGCGCTGCGACACGCCATGCGCACCGATCAGAGTGTGGAAGATCCCGTTTTTAGCGTGGGCGCGCTGAGAGTTGATCAGTCGCATCGCCAGGTCTTTGTGGACGACGCGGAAGTGCATCTCACGCCCATTGAATACAAGCTGCTGACTACCCTGGTTCGCTATGCAGGCAAAGTGGTGACGCGCGACATGCTACTCAAAGAAGTATGGGGGCCAGGCTACGCGCAGGAAAGTCACTATCTGCGCATCTACGTGGGACAACTACGCCGTAAATTGGAAGCTGATCCAGCCCGCCCAGAATTCCTGATTACGGTGCCCGGTGTCGGTTATCGCCTCAGGGCTGAATAAGGACAGATCATGCTGGAAACTGCCAAGTCGTTCGGCTTGTTTTTTGCGGCGGCTCTCTTTGAGGTGGGCGGTGCTTACTGTATCTGGCTATGGCTGCGTACTGGCAAAACAGTCTTCTTTGTCTTGGTTGGCCTGGCTGCACTGTTCGTTTATTGCCTTATACAAACGTTGCAATCACTTAATTTTGGACGTGCGTTCGCAGCATACGCTGGAATCTTCCTGGTGACTGCCCTCTGCTGGGGCTGGTTCGTAGATGGCAAAAAACCCGATACGTGGGATTGGATCGGCGCAGGTATTTGTCTGGTTGGGGTGACGGTAATTGTAGCCGCGCCTCGCGCCTGACAGGCAATTTGATAAGGCGTGAGATTTCGTCGCTTAGCCCGAGATCATAGGCGATTGTCAGAAACCCTGGCGGTTTTGTATTTCTGGCTGTCGCCAGTGCAATACATCGTACTCACGTGCGCAAAAACCGAGATGGGTGCAGAATTGACGCATTGATCGAAGTAGATTTCAATTCGCCGGATAAGGCGCCAATCTAGGACAACTTGAGGAAAACAAACGATGACAAAACTTGCGCTGAAAATCTTCCTGCTGCTTGCTATCATCGTCGGATGCGCTACGCTTCCCACCAGTCTGAATCGGGCACAGGCTGGCTCGCAGCGATGGTCGGTCTGGTCTTACCAGGCTGACACACGCACGATGATGCTGTTTGTTGAAAACGGCACGAATCCCGTCAATAGCTACGTGCTGCCGCTTCCGCAGGGCATGACGCGCATCCAGGGGAGCATAGCCGTCTCGCACCAGTGGAACTATTTCGCTTACATGGCCACGAATGAAAGTGGCAACCGGGCGCTGGTGATCTACAGCCGGGATCAGCAGGCCGCCGCACACATCATCCCACTGCCTCCACAGACCGCCAGTTCGCTGTATGCCAACCAGTACGATTGGCAGGCCACTGAAGACTCTTTCAACGAGGACAGCACCTCACTGGCTTTTGGCTACGCGATGCAAGGCGGACGCTGGGCGATTTATGTTTACAGCCTGACGGCTGCCAATGGGACGGCAAGCCTGACCTCCGATTCGCCGGAGGTTCAGCCGCTGCATATCCCGGCCACGGAAGGTTGGGTTCCCGTCGT
>DATGFK010000716.1:0-3214 GCA_035309185.1 Aggregatilineales bacterium | reverse complement strand
ACTATGGATTCAGTAACGTCGGGATCGTCATCCAGGCTTATTTGTTCCGCAGCGAAAAAGATGTCCAGGAACTGGCTACGGAGGGAGCAAACATCCGGTTGTGTAAAGGCGCGTACAAAGAACCGCCGAATATTGCCTTCCCCTTGAAAGCCGACGTAGATGCCAATTACGTCAAACTCATGCAGATTTACCTGGACGATTCATCGCGTGGCACGGGCGCATATATCGGCGTGGCAACCCACGACGACAAGATGATCAACGCGACGAAGCAGTTCGTCGCCGCCAAGAACATTGCAAAAGATCGGTTCGAGTTCCAGATGTTGTATGGAATCCGGCCCCAGGCACAGGAACAACTGGTGGCTGATGGCTACAAGATGCGCGTGTACGTACCCTATGGCACAGAGTGGTATCCCTACTTTATGCGCCGCCTGGCCGAGCGTCCCGCCAATGTGTGGTTCCTGGCAAAAAATATGCTCAGGGCTTAGGGACTGGAAACGTTTTCAAAACCCATGACAACGATTGATTTGAAGGGTAAAGTGGCCCTGGTGACAGGATCGGCCCGGCGGGTAGGCAAAGCCATCGCGCTGGAACTCGCCCGCCAGGGAATGCACCAGGTCATCCATCACAGCAAAAGTCAATCCGAGGCGCAGGAAACGGTCAGGCAGGCTGAGGCGCTCGGCGTGCAGGCTGTTGCCCTCAAGGCCGATTTGACCCAGGCTGACGAGGTTCAACGCCTTTTTGAAGACGTGGAGCAGCGCTTTCAGCGGCTTGATGTGCTGGTCAACAGCGCTTCGACATTTACCTCAGGCTCATTCGCAGAAATGCTATTGGCAGACTGGCAGGCCACGCTTGACATCAATCTGACCGCGCCATTCCTGTGCAGCCAACATGCTGCGCACCTCATGGGCGATTCAGGTGGCTCAATCATCAACATTCTTGACCTCAGCGCCTTACAACCCTGGAAGAGCTATCCGGCGCATACCGTTTCAAAAGCGGCTCTCAAGGCGCTCACGGAAGTGATGGCCCTGAGCCTGGCGCCGGGCATCCGCGTCAATGCGATTGTCCCCGGCCCTGTGTTGCGCGATGACTCGAACAGTCCAGAGCAGTGGGAAAAGATCGGGATGTGGCTGCCGCTCGGACACACCGGCGATCCGGCAGATGTCGCCCAGGCGGTGGTATTCCTGGCAAGCCAACCCTTCCTTACGGGTACGATCTTGCGCGTTGATGGCGGCGACTATTTGCGATAAATCTAACTTGCGGAGACACGATGTCTGATCGAAAAACTGAAGTGCTGGACACAATAGAAGCAGGGCGGCAAAAGCTGAATGCAGTTCTGGGTCAGCTACAAGCGGACGACTGGGAGAAGCCGATCCAGGACGCCGACCAGCAGTGGACGGTTCGCCAGATCGTCGCGCATCTGGTGGACGCGCAGAAAGGTATGGCCGGGCAAATCACGAAAATCAACGCAGGGACGGAGGCTATCCCGCCGGATTTTGATCTCAACCGCTGGAATAAACGCACAGTCGAGAAGTCTGCTGACAAGACACGCCAGGAATTGCTGGCTGCGCTTTCCGAGGGACATAGCGCCGTGAAGCAAGTGATCGAAAGCCTGTCTGAAAACGATTTTCAGAAACAAGGGCGGCACAGTTCGCTGCGTATCATGACGCTGGAAGAATTTGGCAAGGAAATCGGCAAACACGAAATGGAACATGCCCAGATCATTGCCGACAAATTGGGCTTAAAATAGAGCAAGGTCGGCTCCGACGCTTGTGTCGGAGCCAAATTGTGAACGTTATGCGTCCTTATCCGCCACAGCATCCGCCTTCGTCGCAAGGGCAATCGCAATCAGGTGGGCAAGGACACGCGCTGTACACTGTCATCGTCATTTACCTCCTTTCATATATTGATGTACATCAATATAATAGTTGATATATCGAAGCTTGTCAATATGTCCGATCCAAAATCGCCTTCGCCTGAAACAACCCAAAACCTGAAAATTCCCGGCTCGTCATCCGAGGCATTTGACCGAATTGGCGCGCGCTATGATGACGAGTACACCAATACCGACCTGAGCCGCTGGTTTCGCCACCGCGTCTGGGATCGCCTGGAAGTGCTGTTCAAGCCAGGGGATTCTGTTATTGAATTCGGCTGTGGGACGGGCGAGGATGCGCTGTGGTTGGCAAAACGCGGCATCTACGTATTAGCCAGCGATGGCAGTCAGGCGATGCTTGCCGAGACAAAGCGCAAGGCAAAAGAGGCCGGCCTGTCTACATTCATCGAAACGCGACTGCTTGACCTGACCGATGCCGAGGGCTGGTCGCTTCCAGATCGCACCTTCGACGGCGCATTCTCCAATTACGGTCCACTGAACTGTGTCGGCGATTGGGCCGCCCTTGGCGAGCAACTGGCGCATACCCTGCGATCGGGTAGCAAGATCGGCCTGGGCGTGATGGGGCCAATTTGTCCGTGGGAAATCTTCTGGCACGGCATCCACGGCGACTTTCGCAACGCAACCCGGCGCTTCCGGCACAGCGCTGTCGCGCACCTGGACGGCAAATACTTCCGTGTCTACTATCCAACCCCCGCTCGTTTGCAGCGCGACCTTGGGCCGAAGTTCCGGCGCACCTTGCTCTGGGGTCTAGGGGTCTTCTTACCTCCCAGTGACCTGTACCGGGGCGTTGGTAAACGACAATGGCTGGCCCGTCCATTGCTGGCTATGGAACGGCTGACCGCGCCGTATTGGCCCTTCAAATACCTGGGCGATCACTACTGGCTCGAACTCGAAATGTCATGAGTGCGCCCCCTGTCGGCGTTACCTCGCGCCTCCGCAGCAACACGGCAATCCTGGCACTCAACAATGTTTTGGCTGCGGGCCTGGCTTTCCTGATCTCGGTTGCCATTGGACGAGGGCTGGGCGCCAGGGGCCTTGGACAATATTCGTTCATCATGGCCTGGATCGCGCCACTGATCGCCCTGGCGGACTTCGGCATGGGCACGCTCATCACCCGCGATGTGGCCCAACTACCCTCTTCGGCCTTGCCATTGCTGCGTACGGCAATGCGCACCGTGCTGCTCATCGCTGCTGCGCTCATTGCCGGGACGTGGCTCATGCTGCCCCTGCTTCAGCTTGCGCAGCCGGTGGTCCTGTCCCTGGCCCTGATGGCATTTTTGATCATTCTCGACTCATGCTATGGGCTGTATACCGCTCTCTTCC
>DATGFK010000715.1:0-6519 GCA_035309185.1 Aggregatilineales bacterium | reverse complement strand
CGAGAATCGAAACGCCTGGTGGGTACGCCAACAGTTCAAGGCAGACTACAAAGTCGCTCCGGATGCCGTGTGGAGCTTTGAACGCTTTGGCATGTCCCGCACGATCCTGGCAGACGGCACGCAAGTCTATATCAGTGGCGAGCACGAAGATTTCTACGATCCGGATTTTTACATCTATAACGACGTGATTCTGGTCGCACCCGGCGGGCAGATCACGATTTATGGCTATCCCAAAGATATTTTTTCACCGACCGATTTTCATACGGCGACGCTCGTCAACAATGAAATCTATGTGATCGGCTGTATGGGCTACGTCAATCAGAGGAAACCCGGATTTACCCCCGTGTACCGCCTGGACTGCGCAACCTTCCGGATGGAGATGCTTGACACACATGGCGACAATCCCGGCTGGCTATCGGGCCATGAGGCAGAATTCGACGCGGCGCAGAATGCGATCCTGGTTGCGGGCGGACAAACCTTCGAGTGGCAGGAGGGCAATCAAATCTATCGGGGCAGTGACGACATCTACCTGCTCGATCTGACCACACTCCGTTGGCAGAGATAGTGCGGAAGAGAATGGGGCAGGAAACGTCGGGCCAACGCACGGATTTATGTGAGGGAGAATAGGCGCACAGAATCACGATTTAACGGATAAAACAGCTTCCTCGTAAAGAGCCGTCGTCTGTGCAACCTGCCTTTCAAGTGAAAATAGATCAAGCAGCCGCTGGTGTCCGGCTGCGCCCATGTGCTGCGCAAGGGAACGGTCTACCAGCAGGTTGATCAATCGTTGTGCATACGCCTCCGTGTCGAATGGATTGACGACATAACCCGTCTTGCCCTCCACAATAGCTTCCGCCGTGCCTCCGTAGCATGAACTGACAATCGGCTTGGCGGCGGCCATCGCTTCAAGTTGAACGGTTGGAAAAGGTTCAAGGTGGATTGAGGGCACGGTTAAGACGTCCGAGAGCTGAAAGGCCGAGACCAGTTCCTCTCCAGAAAGCCAACCACCGTGCCGTACATGTTTCTCGAATATCGCTCGAATGGTGCCGTCGTCATCAGCGTTGGGCCGCCACGGCTGGGCGGACAAAGCAAGGATCATCGCGTTGGGTACGACTTCAATGATCTTAACGAGCGCTTTCAGCAGAAGTTTAGTACCCTTCAACTCATTCAGTCTACCGGCGAACAAAATAACGGCCTTATCCTGCAATTCGAGCCGTTCGCGTAATTGGTCAACAGCTTGCGGGCGTGCAGAAAAAGAGTTGGGATCGATTCCGTTGTAAATCATCCGAAACGGCGGCAGATCGTTGGCTTCCAGTGCAGCGCGCAGCGCTTCGCTCACCGCCACGCGAATCGTCACCGAACGGGCCAAAATTCGGCGGATAATGATGTTGCGCAGTGGATTATAACGGAGTCGAGCCGTTCGCAGATTGTAAAGCCAGGGTATCCGGTAAGATTTGATCTCGCAGCCGCCTGGATTGATGAAGTGGTTATATTTACCATAAGCAAATGCCATCACATCATGCGCAGTTAACACCATAGGAATTCCGAGTTGCCGGGCCACGCTGAGGCTGGCATAGGACAGATTCAAGTGAACGTTGTGAGCGTGTACTACATCTGGCTTGATCTGTTCGAGCAAGCGGCGCACAGGGCCAACGGTTTGGGGATTATATAGCGACAGCCATGCTCGAAAGCGTATCGGATAGCCCGCGTGTAGATGATGTACAGTTACACCATCTCGCGTGTCCTGGAAAGACGCTTTTTTCGTCGTCGTGACGATGTCGACATGGTGCCTGGCCCCGGCCATACCTGTCGCGAGCCGGAACGCCATCTGTTCCGCGCCACCTAGCCCTTCCGGCGGGATCTGATCTGCGAAGATTACAATTTTCATGGTTGGTCGCGATCTCTGTCGGTGGCGTCTTGAGTACCTACAAAACCCGATTGTACCGCACGTTTAGATCAGTCCGCCTGGCTGTCCAACTGCTGACGCTGTTTGCGAGTGAACCCTTTGACGACCTGCTCGTAGGAATGGTCAACCATTCCCAGGATTTCTTCGTCGGCGACGCTGCCATCGCAGGCGATACTATTCCAGTGTTCGTGATTCAAATGGTATCCTGGCTGCACAGCCGGATAAGTGCTGCGCAGGATCAGCGCCCAGGTCGGTTCGCACTTGAGGCTGATCGTGACTGGGGCGGAATTGGGCAGCAGGGCGAACATCTTGCCCATGACCTTGTAGACGAGAACGTCTGCCCCGAACGGGAACGTCTCCTTGGCACCTTTCCTGGACAGGCAGTAGGCACGAAGTTCGCCTAATTCCATCAGCCTTGCACCTCGTTACGCTTTTACTTCTTCAAGCGACAGGACGGCGTGCATTGGGTAATTCTTGACGTAGTAGATGCGATACTTCGCGCCCTCGATAATGTTGTCGAGGACGCCGCGCGCCACGTAGAACTTGACCCTACCCACAATTAGCTCATAGCCGGTCGCCACAGTCGCCACGTAGCCAACCGTCATTCGAGTAGTTTTGACCCTGGCTTTCCCTTCGGCCACGCTGATTTTACCGCTGCGCAGATCGCTGGTGCGCAGGAGCGTGCGCAGGAAGGAGCCGAAGATGATCAGGGCTACCACACCCAGCACGCCGCCGACAATGGGCAGAGTCGACGGGTCTTGCGTAAACATCTTCAACAGGGAATCGCCGGTATGCGTGAACACAAACAGGTACGCGAAGATTCCGGCAATGATCAGGATGAAGACGACGAACATCACGAGAGCCGCCGCCTGTGTGCCGCCAGCCTGCTTGCCCAACCTGGCCCGCTGTGCTTCGGAGACCGTCCCGCTGCGGTTCATGTTCAGTTCTTCCGCGGTAAAAGGGACTGCTTGCATCAAGCCTTGCTGCATGTTCTGCTCAAACATTTCGACGGATTCTCCTTCCTGGAAGTCAGGAACGTATAGGGTTATTCCAACAGTCTAGGAATAAATCGTCTAGAAATCGTCAGTGTTTCGTTCCCGTGCTACGACACCATAACTTGTCCGCTATTCGCCTCCCAGGCGTTCCAAACCCTCTCGATCCACAATCACATAGCTACGGCCTTCGCGCCGCACCAGTCCCATATCGTAAAGCTGGCGCAGCGCCCGCCCCAAAACCTCGCGCGAAGTGCCCAGCACTGCCGCGATCTCATCCTGCGACAGCGTGTCCAGCGGGATGTTCACCTCCGTCTCGAAGCCTCCACTGTGCAGCAGCAGCCGTGCCAGGCGGCTCGGCACCGTGCGGAAGCCCAGGTCGTCAATGCGGGCCATGAGCTGACGGTTCTGCAAGGTCAGAAGACGCAAGCAAGCTTGCATCAGATCCGCGTCTCGGCTCATCAACGCAATTAATGCCTCGCGCGACAGCCACCCGACCTGCGATTCGATCACGGCTTCGGCACTGGTCGGGTTCGGACGGCCATCCAGCGCGGGAATGACATTAAAGGGCGCATAAGGCCGCAGATAGTGATGGACGTGGACGCGGCCATCCGCCATCATACGATAGATGCGCACCAGGCCACTGACCACGATGCACAGCCCGGTCGGGCGGTGGCCCTCCAGGACAATCGGCTGACCTTTCTCGTACTTGCGGACGTGAATCTCTCGGTCAATGGCCGCCTGCGACTCCCCGCACAGGGGGATAAACAGCGGCACGCGCGCGATCCAGGCGTGCGTGAGGGCGGTCACTTGCGGAACTGGACGTTTTTCCATGGGCTGAAGCGATCCCTCAGGTTGAGGCGCTGATACTTACCGGTGGTCGTCACCGGGATCTCCGTACCAACGACCACGACTTTTGGCGACTTCTCGAAGGACATGCGCTCACGGCAGTGCTGCAAAATTGAGTCTTCGGTCAATGCCGCGCCCTCTTCCAACACGACGTAAGCGCCGACCTCCTCGCCATAATAATCATTCTCAAAGGCAATTGCGAGTCCTACCTTGACGCCTGGAATTTCCAGCAAAATTTCTTCGATGTCGAAGGGGGAGAACTTGACACCACCCCGGTTGATCAGTTCTTTGAGACGACCTGTGATGAAGAAGAACTGTCGGCCCTGTTCGTCGGTTTCGTAAAAGCCCTCGTCGCCGGAGCGGAACCAGCCGAACTTGAACGTCTCATGGTTGGCATCGGGACGCTGGTAGTAATACTTCATGACGTTGTGACCGCGAATACAGATTTCGCCGCGCATCCCAGCCCCAAGCTGCTGCGCACTGCCCGTTGGCTCGAAGATGCCCATCTCATTGGCGTTAATCGGACAGCCGATGCTGGGATAGCCGTAATCCTGCATCCATTTTTGATGCGTGGCCCAGTCCAGGCTGATGGGCAGAAAACAGCTATAGCAGGTCGTCTCGCTCAGGCCGTAACCATGCAGGATCGGGAAGCCGAAGGTGTCCTCGAAGCGGCGGGCCAGAGCCACAGCCAGCGTTCCAGCGCCGCAGACGATATGCCGGAAGTGCGCCAAAGCTTCGCGGGTCACTCCATCGCCCCAGATACTCTTGTCTGTCGCTTTCTGAGTATCGGCATATTCGCAGCTAAATTGCAACAGGGTCGGTACGACACTGACCACGTGAACCTTCTCGCGGGCTATGCGCGCCCAGAACGTCGAGGATTGGTACTGCCGATTGACCACGACACTTCCACCAATGTACAGCGGCGTGATCAGCGTGACGATGATGCCATTGACGTGATGGATGGGCAGCACGTTCATCAGCCGCTGATTGCCAGTCAGCCCCTGCCAGTCCGCGATGGCGCGGGCGTCTACCAGCATGTTGTACTGGATCAGCACAACTCCTTTTGGCGCGCCGGTGGTGCCGCTGGTATAGACCAGCAGGCACTCGCTTTCCAGTGTGGGCGGTTGGGCGGGCGTGAACTCGGAAGGCTGAGCCGTGATCGCTGTCGGGTAATGCAGATAGTCCGGATTCGGATCGCCGTCCATCTGCACGATCCGGCGGATGTTGTCCGCGCCCAGCCCCTGCTCCGTGCCGTGGATGATCCGCTCGGTGCGTTCGAGATACTCTGTACGCACAAAAGCCACTACTGATTCGCTGTTGCGCAAGATGAACGCGATCCGTGAGTCGTCTTCGGTCACGTTCTGAGGCGCCAGCGCCGCGCCGATTTTCCAACAGGCAAAGTAGAGGATCACGGTATCGGCGTGATTGTAGGAGATGGTCGCCACCCTATCGCCGTTCCTCACGCCCAACTCATTCGCCAGCAGGTTGGCGGTCTGGTTGACCCTGGCATTGAAGTCGGCATAGGTGTATTCGCTGCGGTTGCCGGAAATGTCATAGTAGATCAGGAAAATTTTATCGGGGCTTTCGCTGGCGCGCATGTCCAGGAGATGGCCCACGTTTCGATAGGGGACAAGATACTGCGACGCTGGCCGCCCACGGTAGCTTTGCGCCGCCGCGATGTTGGCCTGCGTCTGTATATCCAGTGCTTCCGCTATCTCGCTCATAGTTTCCTCTTTCGTCCCCAAAATTAAGTTATAAAGGGATTCTAGCGCGGGATCAGTCGCACGTGATAACAGCGTTCAGCCCATTTGCGCTTCTTACTTTCCCTTCTTCGTGTCCCTCCCTATAATCATGCCTGTTCATGAATTGTTGTCCGTGTTTGAGGATTGGAATCGCGTGAAAGCTACCGCAAATGTCGTCCGGCGACGGCGCGCCCGTCGCGCGGCAGAACTCAAAAAACGGTCAGGCCGCAATCACCGCCAGGGACTGTTCATCATAGCCGGGATCGTCGTGGCGCTGGTGCTGCTGGCCGGGACGACGGCGGCCCTGGCGGTGGGTGTCTACATCTATTACGCGCGCGATCTGCCCAATCCTGACGACATTGTGAAGGCGCACCAGCAGTTTGAGACCACCCTCCTGTATGACCGCACCGGGAAGACTGTGCTGTACCAGGTACTCGATCCCAGCGGCGGGGATCGCCAGTCGGTGGCCCTGGGCGACATTCCCCTTGATCTGCGCAATGCGACGATTGTGAGCGAAGATCGCTCGTTTTACCAGAACCCCGGCTTTGACGTGCGTGGGATGCTGCGCGCGCTGAGCCTGGCCGTGCAGGGTCAGAGCATCCAGGGTGCCAGTACCATCACGCAGCAATTGGTCAAGAACGTCCTGCTGGCGCCGGAAGGACGCGCACCTAATACGCCGGATCGCAAGATCAGAGAGATCATCCTGTCCGCCGAAATTGCCAGGCGCTACGGCAAAGATCAAATCCTGGAATGGTATTTGAATAACAATTTTTACGGCAACCTGGCCTATGGTGTCGCCACTGCCGCCAAAGTTTATTTCGGCAAGCGCGTCCAGGATTTGACACTCGGCGAAGCGGCCATGCTGGCGGCCATTCCTCAGAATCCAGAATTGAACCCGATTGATGCGCCCATCGCGGCGAGGCAGCGCCAGGCCGTCGTGCTCGATTCGATGGTGGAGAGCGGCTACCTCACGGTGGATCAGGCTACCGAAGCCAAGAGCCAGGTGATCCAGATTCAACCCAACACGGAA
>DATGFK010000714.1:0-2675 GCA_035309185.1 Aggregatilineales bacterium | reverse complement strand
CCCACCGCCTGGCTGATTCCGATAGCCTGCTTGATCTGCGCGATTCCCTCGTCAAGCTTGCCTTGTAAGACAGACAGCCAACCCGCCTGTGCCATGACGTTGACCACATACTGCTTGATGTCGTTGGCGCGCGCGATCTCTGCCAGGCGTTCTACCGTAGGAGCCAGGGCATCCGCGTCACGAAGCGTGATGAACAAGTTATTGCGGAAAGACAACGCAAAACATAGACTGAAGGCATGGTTGACCTGCTCCGCCAGGGCAATGGATTTGGCGGTTGTGTCCAGCGCCTGTTGAGGATAGCCCTGGAACCAACGCAGCCAGCCGCCGTTTGCCAGCACACATACCGCCGAATCCTGTCCATAGATGACGATATTGCCCCTATGCTTTTCCGGCTGATAAACGTCGTAGCATTTGTCCATGTAAATACGAGAGGTCGCGAATTCTCCGGGCCAGAACGTGCTGGCCGCCATCATGCGGTATCCTTCAAGCATCAGGTCGGTGATGCCTGCCTCTTCACCGATCAGGACCGCCTGCTGCGCAAGTTCACGAGCCTCCTTGAACTTTGCACGCACGACATAAAAAACGTTGAGGCCAGAGATTACGGTGACAAACTGCGGGGCTGTGCCTAACTTCTGACACAGGATGCGCGAACGCTCGTAAGTTTCAAACGTTTCCGCCGAACCATAACCTTTAGCAGGCAAGACGTTGGCTCCCAGGTCAAGCTGCAAGGCCAGTTCTTCAGCATTCCGCTGCGGAGTCTCCGGAAGCGCCATCAGCAGTTCAATGGCCCGCCGGTACAATCGGATCGCTTCAAGGATGGCGCCGTTGCGATGCGCCTGACGTGCGGCGATGGTCGTGTAGTAGCGTTCCTTCTCGGCGTCGCCCGCCCGATTCCAGTAGACCGCCAGGCGCGTCGCCTGATCCGGCAGATCGGGATAAACGCTTTCAACCAGTTCCGCAGCGCGGCGATATAAAGTACTGCGCTCCTTGGCAGTAAGTTCCTCGCGCAGGCCGTCGCGCAGCTTATCATGGCTGAAGCGCCAGCGCTCCTCGCCAACGGCCAGCACAGCAGCGTCCGCGCAGTCCACCAGCCAGCGTTGCAAATCCCAGGCGGGTTCTGCCGCCTCCAGGAGTCTGAGATCGATGTTGCGGCCCAGGACTGCGGCCAATTGAAGCAGTGGCCTGTTCTCAGGGCGAATGTGGCTCAGGCGGCGCTGCACAATCTGGCTGACGCCACCGGCACTCACATGGCGAGGCAGTGCGCTGCTGCCAACGCGATCCAACTGGCCCGCTTCTTCGGCCAGGGCGCGAACCACTTCGACGGCAAAAAAGACATTACCTTCCGTTTCGCGCTCCAAAAGATCCACCACTTCCGGCGAACGCCCGGCCTCGCCGATCATCGATTCGCTGAGCTGGGCGATGGCTTCATGAGAAAGCCGTTCGAGTTTCAGTACATTTGCGCCGGGTACCATCCGGGGCAGATCGGGCCGCTCGTCGTCGCGGAAAGTTGCCAGAATCAGCACAGGCAGTTTTTTGATCGGTTCAGAGAGTGCCTTGAGGATGTCCAGGCTTTCCCATGACCAATGAACGTCCTCAAGGATGAGTACCAACGGCTGCTTTTGGCGCTGGAAAAGCGCGGCAATCACGTTCAACAGCCGTTGCTGGGCTGCCTGTGGCGGTAGATCGGGGACGGCGGAGATCGCGTGTCCCAGGAGGCGATCCAAATCTGGCACAATTGTGTTCAGAACCGCAGCTTCCGAATCATCCACCATCGTGAAGAGACTCAGCCAGCGCAGGACATCGCGCCAAAGCTGGTAGGAACTACCGCCCTCGCTCACTTCCTGGCCGAGCATTGCCAGCGCGCCACGCACAAGCGCCTGCGCCCGCAGTTCGCCAACCAGACGCGATTTGCCCACGCCGCTTTCACCGGCGATCAGCCACAGGCTGCCTTTGCCATCGCGGGCCGCATCTAGCAGATCCGTCAACTGGTTGAGTTCGCGCTCCCGCCCAACCAGACGCGACGCTTGCAGGAAACTTTCGCGGGTAGCTTCCGTTTCCAGAGCCAGGGCGTGGCCGGTGGCTTCGCTCAGGGCGAAGAGAACTTCGTCGGCGCTCTGATAGCGATCCTGTGGCTGTTTTGCCAGCAGTCGTTCAATAACCCTGTTGACTCCTTCTGGCGCCTTGATTTCAGAAAGATTCGGCGTGGCCTTGAGGATAGCATCGAGCATCACCGGCATGGTATCGAAGTGGAACGGATGCCTGCCTGAAAATAGTTCGTAGGCGACCACGCCGACAGCGTATAGATCGCTGGACTCCGAGGCGCTGTTCCCTGTCAGCAGTTCTGGGGCCATGTAGGCCAACGTGCCAGAAGTGGAGGTTTTGTCGCTCTGGTGCTGTTCGTGGACGACGGCCAGGCCGAAATCCAGCACTTTTAGCTGGTCGCCAGCGACCAGGATGTTGGCCGGTTTGAGGTCACGGTGCAGGATTTCCCGGCGATGCAGGTATTTGAGCGCCTGTAGAATGTCCAGCAATGCCTGGAGTTTCTTGTCAGCGGGTAAGTCCAGGCAATACTCGGTCACAGTGACCGGGTTTTCCAGCAGATCCATTGTAAAGTATGGCTGGCGCTGCGCGTCGAATCCGTAGTCGAGTACGCTAATGATGTGCGGATGGCGCAG
>DATGFK010000713.1:0-3491 GCA_035309185.1 Aggregatilineales bacterium | reverse complement strand
GTGCCTGTTCTTATGCTGTTTGCTATGGCCATTGAAGCGGGCCGGTCATCCAGGCGCGGAAACCGGCGGCAAAGAGAACGAGGGCAGCGATGCTAAAGATCAGAACGTCGCGCCGCGGCTTTTTGCCGCTGGTAGCGTATGTGACTGCCACGGGAATGGCCAGCGCCACGATGCCGCCATAGACATAGTGCAAGTAATAAAGTCCCGTGCCCGTGCCTGGTTTTTGACCAAGCAGTACAAGTATGACGCCAAAAAGTCCCTGTAACAGAGCAAGGATAGCTGCAACCAGGATGGTGATTCTCCACGGTCTATAAATGGTTTCGGTTCTCTTCATAAAGAAGAGCGCGAGTCCCCAGATGCCTGCGACCAGGCTGGCAGCGAGCACCAGGAACAGGTTGAAATAGTGTAGTTGAAGGATGATATCCAGCATTTTCTCTCCGAAGCCGCCTTATATGTGCGACGAGTCTATGCAAACAGTTCTTTTTAGATTGTTAAAACCTGGAACACCTTGAGGTGCCAGGTGAGATAGACGTACTATAGCGTGTATATCCGGTAAAGGCAAGTGGGTTAGTATCTCGGGCAACAAAGGACAAGAAAAATGGACGCTGCACAGGCGCCCATTTTTCTTGTCCTTTGTTGCCCGAGATGTATTAACCCATGGCGACGAGGTCAGCGGCGAGCTTTGCAGCATTGAAGGAGCCCCAACCTGTGGCTATATCATAGCCATTGGTGACGGGATAGGCGCCGCCATTGAAGCCGGTCTCGTCGTTGTTTGATGGCAAGGTGGTATCACTGGGAGGTGTGATATCGTGGAAGTCGCTGCTGTAGTGACTGCCGCTGCCGATCTTGTAGAGGGCAGGATTAAGGAAGCCGACAGGTCCCTTGCCCTGTTGCGCGGCCTCTTGATTGGTCAGAGCCACCATGGCGGCCCACATGGGAGCGGCAGCAGATGTTCCACCGATGGTGATCCAGCCGCTGCCGTTACACGATGAACCGGCTGTGCAATAGATGGGATAGCCGGTGGCGGGATCGGCATCGAGTGAGACGTCGGGGGTTTCACGCATGCCATTGGAATATTGGTTCTGTGTGCCTGGACCTTTTTGCCAGGCGGGCTGCTTCCAGAACTGGCTGATACCGCCGCCGCCCGCTCCGCCGAATAGGCCGCCGTTCCAGACGTGCTCGGATTGGTAGCTGTTGTCGCTGTTGAGCGAGAGCGTTGTTCCTCCGACGGCTGTAACGAATGGCTGCGCGGCGGGATCATCCGCGTTCAGGGAGGTGTCGAAGCTTGAGCCACCTAACTGGAAGCAGCTTGAACTGCCGCTGTCACCGGAGGCGACGAGAATGCTCTGACCCTGGGCAGCGGCCTCCTGGAAGAATTTATTCTCCTGCTGAACTTCCTGCTGGCCCATGTTTTTCTCGCAGTCGCCCCAACTAACGCTGATGACAGGCGTGCGGTCGCTGACGATTCGCGCGAATTCATCGTTGTAGCCCTGTGTTGTGTTGGGGGCTTCGTAAACGATCATCTTTGCCAGTTTAGGAGCCATGCTCAGGATGGCTTCCATATCCAGTTCGACTTCGATGGCGCCCGCGCCTGGCTGGCCGTTGAAGCCATCCAGTATGACGTTTTTGATGGGTACATTGCCGCCGCCAAAGCACTGCGTATACGCCTGCACATCGCTCTGAGAGTAGCCGTCAAGCTCAAAGACGCCGACGGTCTGCCCGTCGCCCTGGAGACCCGCATTGTGCAGGCCGTCGTAGTTGTAGGCTTTGGCGAACTGGTTCGGGATGTAGGCAATCTGGTTGCCGCCGAGTCCACCGAAGATGCCGCCGCCGCCGCTTCCACCACTACTCACTCCAGGAGCGGGACAGTTGGCTCCGGCGTTGGGGCTTTTTGCCAGGTTGCCATTCTGTGAAGAGATGGGTGGGTGATAGAACTGGTTTGCGTTGTCAAGGCCGCCGATAAAGCTCACATAATCGGCGAGATAAGCTGGTAGAGTAGGCACATTGGCATTGGCAAAGAAATCGCGCCCGTCGGGACTTTGGTAGTCGTTGATGGTGACGCCGAAGGTTTGCTCAGCCAGGGATTGTGGCCCACTGAAATCAATGATGAGATGGTTGGGATAGGTCTGCGTTATTGTGAAGCCCTGCTGCGTCAAATAATTCTCTACTGCCTGCTGCTGGTCAGGAGTGGGGCCAAAACGCTGGGCAAACTCGTCAACGGTGAGGAATTGATGATAACTAAGGGAAGATGGATCATAGAGATCATGGAGCAACCCGTTCAGTTCATTCTGGTTACGCAACGCCAGGTTGACACTCATCCGCAAGGTACGATTTGTTTGATCGATGCCCAACAGTTTACTGATGTCGAGCAGAGGGGGAAGGCCGCCAACATCCGTGGGAATGAATTGCCTTTCTGCTGTGGCCGCATTGGCGTTGCGTCCGGCCAGAAAGAGGCTGCTGAGAAGTAAGATAGTGAGAAGCCCGAGAGAGACAGCGAGTTTAGATCGCACGTTAACCTCCTTGATGTTGAAATAGAGGATAGTTCTGTCTTGTTGAAATAACGCCGGTAGGCGAATAAATTGCAGATTTTTATGGTATACTGCTGAGGCAGGCAAAAGACCATTCGTTTTGCTATTACGAGGTAGCCTTATGGCCAATGTTGCGGTTCACATGTCAATCCGCTTGTTTGGCTCACCTGAATCACGGATTATGGATGTGCTCTAGTGACGTTTTAATGACGCCTTTTCGGTATACTTAACTTGTGGCCTGGAAAATACGTCGATTGAAACGAGTTTTGCTGATGGATGGATTTCGCTATACCAGTTATGCCCAGGAAGTTATCTTTGGGAGCGGTTCGCTTGCACGTCTGGGTGAAGCTGTGGAGCGGTTTCACTGGGCGCGATTGATGCTTTGCTCAACAGGGACTTTGCGGCGGGATGGGACTATTGGGACGATTGAGGAAGTATTGGGAAAGCGGTTAGTGGCAGTATACGATCATGTTCAGCCGCACGTGCCCGATTTTCAGGTTGTTGAAGCCACGTCGGTTGCTTATCAGAACGAGGTTGACGCGGTGATTGGCCTGGGTGGGGGAAGTTCGATTGGCATGGCGAAAGCTGTCGGCATTTCGCTTGAAGAGAAACGTCAGGGGCGTCCGGCGCGCGCGGCCTTTCCTACCGAGCAACCTCTTGTGCCTGTGGTTGCCATCCCCACCACGTATGCCGGGTCGGAGATGACCTCAACCTATGGTGTCACGCGCCACGAGGGGGGATTGGCCCGAAAAATCACTGTCACCGATGTCAAAGTTACGCCGAAACTCACTATCTACGATCCTGCGCTCACGCTCAACCTCTCGCCAACAATGACCGCTTCGACTGGGATTAACGCTCTTGCTCATTGTATTGAAGCCTTGTATTCGATCACTCGTAACCCGCTCTCAACTGCCGCTGCCATTGGCGGCGTCCGCGCGATTACTGCCGCTCTCCCACGCTGCT
>DATGFK010000712.1:0-5704 GCA_035309185.1 Aggregatilineales bacterium | reverse complement strand
GCGGCTGCTGCGGGTGCCGGATTCGGGCTACGTCCCGTATTACCTGGATTGCCACAATGCCATGCAGTATACGCACTTCTTTAACAACATGGCCCGCCGCTGGCAGATCAAAACGGAGGCGAACGATCCAACCGCTTTTGAAGACATTGTGACGGAGATTAAAGAACGCCACGGCGACCAGGACATCATCTTCTTGTTCGACGAAGTAGACCGCCTGCTCACGATGGACATGGAGCAGGAACACAGCGAACTGCTTTTCCGCACCTTCCGTGCCCTTTCCAACGAGGGCAGAGCGCACTTTATCTTCAGTGGCGAGCGCTGGCTGGCGAGGGCTATGGAAAACAGCTATTCGGCACTGTTCAACTTTGCTCTTCCGGTGCGGCTGCAACCCCTGGAAAAACCCGTCGTGGCCCGGCTGGTCTCGGAACCGTTCGAGATGATGAATATCTGGCTCGAAGACGGCCCCACGATGATCAACCGTATCTATGAGATTTCTGCCGGTCATCCCAACATCGTGCAAATGATCTGCCAGGAGATGATCGTCGCGCTGGCTGCCGACAAAGGCGGCAACGTCGGGCTGCTCAATTCCAACCACCTGGAACGTGCTCTGGATCAACATTCGTTGCAAGAAGACATTGTTCACACCATCTGGGGGCAAATGAGCGAACTGGCCCGGCTTATCACGCTGCTGTGGCCGGAGGAGGAACGCGATCTCAGCCTGGAGCAGATCGCATTGAAAGTGCGAGGCGTTGGCCTGGTCAGTATGCAGATACGCGACTTGCAGGAGGCCATGAAAGACCTGGAGCTGTACTGCTTCGTGACGCCCAAAGGGCGCCAATACGAACTCGTGCCGGTTGCATTCCCGGCCCTGCTGGATTACATGACGGCGAAAAACATGGAGATCGGTGCAACCGTCGAAGCGATCCAGGCCAAACAGAAGAAGGAATTGTTCAGCCGCTAACCTTGATCGCGCTAATCGCCTGGAGCAGGCCGTCCAATTCTGTGTTGCGTTTTGGCCGGGGATCATAAACCACGATTCGCGCAGTCTGCCCGTCCAGGTTCACCGTCCAGATGCCTGTGCCGGGGTCTTCTTTGCAATAGTTGATCAGCAAGCGTGGCGGCAGATCGAAGATGCCGCTGCTACGAATTGCCCTGCGAATCGCGTCCAGTTGGGCACTGTCGAACTGCCCGCTGTCCGTCCAGGTCAAATCACGATCCAGGTCAAGGCGCTCCGTGGGGCCGGGTTGGGAATTGCTCTCGGCACAACGCTGTGCCCGGCCATCCGACCAGACGCGGAAGCCCGTGGGTTTTGCGGCGCGTTCGTTGACGACATATTGAATGAGGATCGTTGATTCTGGCACGCTTGCTCCTTAACCTGGCGTTGAGGCAAAAATGGGCGGGCAACTATGCCCGCCCTATGAACAGCACGATAAAGACACGGCTCTACCATGTTCCTGCCCTGCGTTTTTATTGAGCTGGGGGATTAATTCCCGGCTCAATGCCCCGAATCTATGAGGTCGTGGCTGGACGAGCCGTCAGCGTAACCGTGACGTCTATACTCTGACCATCGCGCAGCACTTTGAGCGCGATCTTCTGGCCCGGCTCGGCTTTCACAAACAGATAAGCCAGGAGGTCTTCAAAGCGATTGACCGGTTGGCCGTCAATGCCGACGATAATATCGCCACCAACCTTGATCGGCTGACCGTCAAGCTGCTTGGTTGTCGTGCTCGGCTTAAGCCCCGCCGCAGCAGCAGGTCCGTCCGGTGTAACGTCCCGAACCAGAACACCGTGGGTATTGGGTTGCAGGCCATCCAGTTGATCCAGGTCGAGGTCAAGCGTTGTACCGGCGATACCCAAATAGGCATGATCCATCTTGCCGGATTTGATCAGCGTATCGGCAACTTTTTTGACGATGTTCGACGGCACGGCAAAGCTGACACCTGATGACTGCCGAACCTGCGATTCGATTGCCGTGGTCACGCCGATCACGTTACCGTTGATGTCCAGCAGGACACCGCCTGAATTGCCCGGATTGATCGAGGCGTCAGTCTGAATCACTTGCGGAATCAGGTAACTCGACCCCTGTCCAGCGCTGCGCTGCCCTTCCAGCGAACGGCCCAACCCGCTGATAATGCCCTGCGTCATCGTTCCGGTATAGCCAAAAGGATTGCCAATAGCGATGGCGCGCTGGCCTACGACGAGTTTATCGGAATCGCCCAGGGTCAGGGGTGACAGCTTCTCGTTCCCAGCATCAATCTTGATGACGGCGATGTCGCTGTCGAGGTCAACGCCGACGACCTTGGCGTTCATCGAATTGTCATCTGCGAACGACACGGTGATCTTCGTGGCGTCCTGCACGACGTGGGCGTTGGTTACCAGGTCGCCTTTGGTGTCGTAGACAAAGCCGGAACCCTCGGCAAGTTCAAACTGTCCACCCGCTGGAGGGGTGGGCGCGCCAAAAGGATTCGGGTTGAACGGCTGCAATCCCTGGAGGTTGCTCGTGCTGGGAATCGTGACCTGAATATTCACCACCGACGGATTGACCTGCTGGTAAATCTTTTCCAGCGTGCCAGTATCATCTCCGCTGCTTTGTGCGTTTGCCACAGAAGGCATCAGCGGCAATACGGCTCCGAGGAGAACGGCGAGACATACGGTGAATGCCAAACCTGCCTTCAACCCCAGTCGCCCAAGAAAATTCTGCATAGAGATCTAGCTCCTTTGAATATCGGTACGCTCAATTTTGGATAATAAGAATTACCTAAGTATGAAGCATAGCGCAAATTAGCCTCGCCGTACTATAAGAGGTAGATTAGCAGACGTGCATAAATCGCAAAATTCGTCTGTAAAAGGAGAAGATTCTGTGACGGCAGACGCTACCCTTGGCAGCGACATGCAGCCAGTTTCGGATAACGTTCGGGCGGACAGGTTTTCGCTTGCAAATACCTTCGCAGCGGTTGTGAATCTCCCTGCGGCAGTCTGGCTGGCGCTCAGTGGAACCGGTATCGCTGCGATCTTCCTGGGCGCATTTGCCAGTCGCTACAGCCTGGCTAAATACGGCGCCACGCCCCAAGCGACGGTTGCTTCGATCAACAACCTGTCGGCTGAAGGGGCTTTTCTGTATGTGGCAGGCTTTGCTCTGCTTTTCGGCGCCTATTGGCTGGGACTGCGCCGCGGATTGCACCCTTCAAGTCGGCTCGTGTGGCTGCTCATCGCCGCGTTTTCCGTGATCTTCAACGTCATCCTGCTGGCAATGTATCCGGTGGATGCTGCGGATATTTACGACAATATCATTCGGGGCCGAATCGCTGCTATCTACGGCTTGAACCCGATGGCGGTAACGCCCTCGCATATGAGCGACGATCCCTTTTACCCGTTCGCTGTTTGGAACACGACCACTTCCGCTTATGGCCCGCTCTGGGAACAAATGGCCGCTTTCTCTAGCCGGATCGCAGGCGACGATCCGACCGCCAACGTGATTGTCTTCAAGGCGTTGTCCATCCTGGGCTATGCAATCACCACGATCTTAATCTGGCTCTCTCTCAAGCGGATTGCGCCGCGCCGCGCCATAACTGGCGTCTATTTATTCGCCTGGAATCCACTGGTACTGTTCATGACAGCGGGCGTCGGGCATAACGACAGTGTGATGATCGCCTTCATGGCGCTCAGCGCCTACTGTCTGCTCCGGCGATGGTACGTGGCTTCGACACTGGCTGCGCTCCTGGGAGCGCTTGTGAAATTTATCCCGGTGCTGATGATCCCGATCATCGCCGTGATCGCGCTTCGGGAATTGAGGGTAAGTACCCGGTTGCGCTATCTGGCGCTTTCAGCCGTGATCGGCGGCGCCCTGGTCGTAGCATTATATGCGCCCTACTGGCACGGTTTGGATACGCTGGCATTGGATCGACGCGCCGGGATGTATACCGGCTCCGTGGCGACCCTCGCCCGACAGACGCTGGGCTACGTATTCGACGGACACACGGGCGAGAGTGCAGACACACCCAACACAAATAACGTCCTTAAATACGTGGTACTTGTGCTCCTGGCTGTTTTTTACCTGGATCGACTCCGCTATGTATGGCAAACGCCCTCGCGGGCCGACAAGCTGCTAGGCGTGCGGGCAACCATGCAGGTGATCCTGTTCTACCTGCTGGTGAGCTGTATCTGGTTCCAGTCCTGGTATGCATTGTGGGTGGTCGGGCTGGCCGCCCTCCTCGACAATACGCCCATGCAGCGTTTTGTGCTGCTCTTCAGTTACCTGGTTACGTGGCAGACATTCTTGTATAACTTCGTGACACTGCGTCCTGAGGGTTGGGCGGCCATTCCCTGGCGCGATCTGATCCCGATAGCGACAGTAATGGGCGTAGCGTGGGCCTACATCGTGGCCTATTGGGTTTCAACGTGGTTGCGCGCCGTGTTACGCAGCCCGTTCGCGGTGCGGCTGGGCGAGCGCCTGCACGCGGCACGCGAAGCGCTACAACTCGATTCCTCTGACCTTGCCGATGAACTGGGCTGGCGCACTGATGATCTGCTCGACTACGAGCGGGGCTATCAATCACCGTCTGTGGATCGCGCGCGGGCACTTAGCCAGCGGCTTGGCGTTGATTTATCTCAAGTGCTGAGTGAATCCCTGCCCTGACGCGCTGAAAGTGTGCATTACGCTGCAAAACAGCTACAATTCCGCGCATGGAAAACACTCGCACAAACGGTACCCCGGCCAAAACGTCGTGGAGGCCCTACATCGTCCTGGCGATTGGACTGCTGGCTGTCTCTTCCTCCTCCATCATGACCCGCTTCGCGCAGAGCGATGGCGCCTCCTCGCTGCTCATTTCTGCGTGGCGCGTCGCCGTGGCGACAATCGTCCTGACGCCGATTGTCCTCACGAAATACCGTAAAGAGTTGAGGGGTCTGGATCGCAAAACGCTGGCTTTGGCGCTCGTGTCGGGCCTGTTCCTGGCGATACATTTTGCGGCATGGATCACGTCGCTGGAATACACTTCGGTTCTGAGCAGTGTGGTCTTGGTCAACACCAATCCACTGTGGGTTATCCTGGCAACTCCTTTTTTCCTACATGAGCGTGTGAATCCCGTGACGATGGTCGCTGTCTTGGTTGCCGTCGTGGGGGGATTGCTCGTCAGTGCAGCGGGCGGTGCAGGCACCGCAATCCACCAGAATGCCCCGCTGCTTGGCAATGGCCTGGCTGTAGTCGGCGCGCTGGGCGTCGCCGTCTACTATCTGATAGGGCGACGCCTACGTGCGACGGTATCGCTGATCCCCTATATCTGGCTGACCTACGGTTTCGCCGCACTGGTGCTGATCGTGGTGGTGCTCCTGACAGGACAGCCCATTACGGGCCTGAAAGGGGACGCTTACTTCTGGATGACGTGGATCGGCCTTATACCGCAGCTCATCGGCCATTCGTCACTCAACTACGCCCTGGGCTATCTATCGGCGGCCTACGTCAGCCTGACCATCCTCGGCGAACCGATTGGCAGCACGATCCTGGCGATATTTCTGCTCAATGAATATCCGTCGGGCGTGCAACTGTTGGGTGGAGTGTTAATCCTGGCTGCGCTGATTCTCGCCAGCCGCGCCGAATACCAGATGGCGCGTGCTGTCGAACAAGAAGCGCCTGTTGGCTAAATTTCGATAAGGTACTGGAAAGGAATTGGCTATGTATTCGACACGCTGTACAAACTGTCGGCAG
>DATGFK010000711.1:0-5732 GCA_035309185.1 Aggregatilineales bacterium | reverse complement strand
ACAAAAGGTGTTCCGGTCTTGCGCGGAGTCTCGCTTACGGCTGAACCCGGTCAGACGGTAGCCATCGTCGGGCCAACAGGCGCAGGCAAAACGACCATCATCAATCTAATACCACGCTTCTACGACGTTGCTGAAGGCTCGGTCAAGATTGACGGGATTGACGTGCGTGACGTTACCGCCGAGAGCCTGCGGCGACAGATCGGCCTCGTGTTGCAGGACTCGTTCCTGTTCTCCGATACGGTGATGAACAATATCCGTTACGGAAAGCCCGATGCCACCGACGAAGAAGCGATCGCAGCAGCAAAGCTGGCGAGCGCCGACACCTTCATCGAACGCCTGCCGCAGGGCTACCAGACCATTCTCGGCGAACGCGGCAGTGGTCTGAGCCAGGGGCAGCGGCAGTTGATCGCCATCGCGCGCGCAGCGCTGGCCGATCCCCGCATCCTGATCCTGGACGAAGCTACCTCCAGCGTAGACACGCGCACCGAACGGCTGATCCAAAAGGCATTTGAGAAGCTGCTGGAAGGACGCACCAGCTTCGTGATTGCCCACCGTCTCAGCACGATCCGCAACGCTGACCAGGTTTTGATGCTCAAGGACGGACAGATCATCGAACGCGGCACGCACAATTCGCTGCTGGCACAGAAAGGCGCATACTACGACCTGTATATGAGCCAGTTCCGCCGTGAAGAGGCTGCTGAAGAAGTCCCAGCCAACGGAAAACTCAGTACAGCCTCTGCTTCAGCAGGCGATTAGTAAAGTTTCAGGGTTCGTGCACTGTATATCGATTGAGAAGTGCCGGGGCGGAATCTATGCTAACCTGTACAACAGCCAATTTGAGAACACCGAAGCCAGTTACGCAGCCTGATCCGTCGCTGATCCGTCGGCAAGCCAGATAGTGTAATCCCGGCCCTTTGCCTCGTTCTCGAGGCAAAGGGCCTTCTTTTATATAGAAAGTGAAAAATCTTCAGTTGCCGAGTTGAGCTGTCCGTAGATGACGAATCGATCTCGGCCCGCCAGTCCAGGCGCATCCAGTTCGCGCTCCGGCGGAAGTTCACAGCGGAGCGGGCCGTATTTTAACCAACGGCGAATGTGCTCCAATTCTGAAAAACTGTACACGGTGACAACCAGGCTTCCAGATGGATTAAGAATCGCCGGGACGGACTCAAGGATGGCTTGCCAGGAATCGGGATATTGTTCGAGATCGGGATGGCGGATAAGGATCAGATCGAAATGCGTGGCGAAGGGCAGCCAGCAGCCATTGGCCTGGAGATAGCGGTTAGAAGGAAATCGTCTACGCGCCGAACGAAGTGCGGAGAGATCAAGATCGAAGTCGATCCAGCTTTCTCCGGTACTGGCATCACTCCCTGGCCGTCCTCCGCAGCCAATTTCAAGGGCCAGACGCGGCGTGGGCAGGCGGGCCAGGATACTTCTCAGCCGGGCAGTATCATCCTGTAACACGCGAAAATCAGGGATGCGACGAGTTCAGCCAATCGAACAGGAAGGGGTTGCTCATGCGTTCCCGCCCGATGGTCGTGGCTTGCCCGTGCCCGGCAGCGACGGTGAAGTCGTCGCCAAGCGGAAGCAGTTTCTCGGCAATGGAACGCATCAGGGCCGTGTAGTCTCCGCCGGGCAAATCAGTGCGTCCAATTGACCCCAGGAACAGGCAGTCTCCGCTGAATACGACATATTCCGATGGAAGGACGAAACTGACGTGACCCGAAGAGTGACCGGGCGTGAATAATGTTTCCAGCGTAATACTGCCAAGGCGAATAGTATCGCCTTCGTCAACAAAGCCGTCTGGTTCGGGAGGAGCCGGGATTGCCTTACCGATAAAGGCCATCGTCATCTGTGGCGCATCGCGCAACTGCTGAAGATCGCTTCGATGCAGGCGAAACGGTGCGCCGGTAGCTGCTTTGACTTCACCAGCAGCCAGGATGTGATCGAAATGGGAATGGGTCGCCAGAATTTCCCTGGCAACCCATTGTTCCTGAGCCAACACGTCAAGAATCGCCGATGCTTCGTCAGATGGATCTATGACAACGGCCTCGCGGCTGTCTGTATCGCCGACGATGTAGCAATTTGTCTGCAACAGGCCCAGGCATAACGCAACGATCTTAATTGCCATGATGACTGATTTTAGCCTTCACAATCCACAGCCTGCGCAGTTAAGAACCCTGCGCAACAACTTCGGATTTGGGGCTACCCCGGCCCTGCGGGGGAAGCAGATCAGGCTCACTGACTGTGGTCTGGCAGGCCGGGCAGCGCCAGAGGCTAATGTCAGCCGGGACATTGAGCTTCCTGGCGATCTCCACCGGCCAATGCTGTTCACCCAGGAACAGGAAGTAACCTGTATGACGGCAGGTCGGGCACATGGCTAGACGTTTTTCCATGAAAAGGTAATCCTCCTTACGGCCAGTGACCGGCGAGAATGCTTTTCCAGTGCAGCGCTCGCAGATTGTTGCACGGCGGAATGTTTCCGGTGGGATGATATGTTGCCGCTGCGTCTGGGTTTATGTGGATGAGGAATGGATGATTCAAACGCAAGTATGTCAAACTCTTTCATTATATGTAATAACCCTCATAGGCGCAATGATGAAAATGAAATGTAGCACTTCCAGCTCGGTCTGTCTTCAGCTCAAACTCATCGTTATTAAACTACCGTTGATTGTCACCTAAGGTCACACTGAGTTCTGGACTGTCTGGCGCCTATTATGCAACGGACTCCCGCCGCATAACCTTTGAATAAAGACCCAAGATGTGTAGAATTCAATTGATGAACTCCTTCTGCATGTGGCTGGACGTAGTCCAGAGGCCATAACTTATCCTAACAACTCCGAGTTGGGTGATAGGGACGTTGAATGAACAGGGGAGGACGATGTTGAATCTCCAAAAGATCACCTTCCACTATCGCTGGCAGTGGATACTGCGTTCCAGCGTCGAAAGCTTGTGGGACTACGTAACCGATTCGGATCGTTACCGCGAGGCAACGGCGTTCCCGGCGGCTATCTACACCGATGAACAGCGTCCCGACGGCAGCACGCGGCGAATAGGTCGCCTGCGCATGTATGGTATGCCCATCGAGTGGGAGGAAGAGCCGTTTGAGTGGGTGCGCCACCAGGATATGATTGACACGCAAAACTACCGTATCGGCCCTTTGAGTTACGTTCGGGTGCATCTTCAGCTTGAGCGGCGACCCGAAGGCGGCACGCTGCTGACCTATGCGGCGACGGTGCGACCAGGAAATATCCTCGGTTTGCCTGCTATCCCTATACAAATCGGAATGCTTCACCGTTGGCGCACGCAGTACACCTTCAAACAGATTGATGATTACATCCAGGCCACTGCGCGAGAACCGTTTCCTGCCCGACATACGCCCGTTAGTAGTTCGGGACGTACTCGACTGCCGGAACTCTCCAACCAATTGGTCGCGGCGGGCCACAGCGCTGCGCTGGTCGGCCACCTGATCGACACCATTCGGATCTCGCCCGATCACGATCTGACCCGGATGCGCCCATTTGCCCTGGCCGACCAATGGAAGACAGATCGTCACGCGACACTGGAATTGTTCCTCCAGGCAACCAAAGTCGGCTTGCTAGACCTTTCGTGGGATATGCTGTGCCCCGAATGCCGGGGGGCCAAGCACAAGGCCGAGCATTTGCACGACGTGAACCACGCTGCATTCTGTCCTTCCTGCAATATCCATTACGAAGTGGATTTTGCACATTCTGTCGAGGCCACGTTCCAGGTAAACTCGGCAGTGAAGGCCATCCGCCGCGAGGAATTTTGCGTAGGCAGCCCTCAAAACACGCCGCATATCCTGGCCCAGCAGATTCTCGCTCCTGGTGAATCACGCGCGGTCAGCCTAGAACTGGAAGAGCGCAACTACCGCTGGCGTGTGCCAGAGGTTGCTATGGCCGATCCCACCGTACGCACAGCCAATACCATGCAGCAAGCGCTCAAAGGGCGCGTACTGCTGAGCGCAATGGCAGGCGAGACGGCAACAGAAGCTACCCTGACCGTGCATGACGACGACATCCACCTCGAACCGGAGACGGTTGGCAGTGGGCGGGTCACGTTCACCTTGAAAAATGAGAGCGCAGCACCCAAAGTCGCTCTCCTGGAACAAACGGAGTGGTCTGACCAGGCCAGTACCGCTGCCGAGGTCACGTCGCTCCAGTCGTTCCGCGATCTGTTTTCAAGTGAAGCGCTACGGCCCGGCGAGTCTATTGGCGTGGAGCGTATGGCGTTCCTGTTCACCGATCTGAAAGGCTCTACGTCCTTATACCAAACCGTGGGGGATGCACCCGCTTTCCGGCAGGTGATGGATCACTTCACCCTGCTGCGGGAAGGGGTTACGCGCAATCACGGGGCGCTCGTAAAAACCATCGGAGATGCGATCATGGCCGTCTTCTCTGATCCACTGTATGCCCTTGAGGCGACCCTGGACATTTTGCAAAGAATTCAAGACTTCAATGCGCGTAATCCAGCGCTGCCGCTGGTGCTGAAGATGGGCGTACACCAGGGAACGTGCATTGCCGTGACCCTGAATGAGCGGCTGGATTACTTCGGCAGCGTGGTCAATCTCGCGGCGCGCCTTGAAGGGCAAAGCCTGGGCAACGACCTGGTCATTTCAGAAGCCGTCGCCACCGATCCGGCAGTGGCGCAGTTTATCGCAGCAAGTGCAGGCAGGGAAATTCACGTCGAGCCGTTCGAGGCCAGCCTGAAGGGGTTCGCGGAGACCTTTTCGCTGCGCCGCTTGACTCTGACGAAACAGGGATCGCTTCTACCAGCACAGCGCCAGCAATCGCCCACAGGAATCGCCACCGCGTGATTTCAGGGTATAATGCCCGTGCTTTTTTGACGCCAAACACGACAAAAAGGAGTTATCTGCTCAATGGCCTCATTAAAAGTCCCCAGCGATTTGAGATATACCCGAACCGACGAGTGGATTCGCGCGGAAGGTTCTGAAGTCGTCGCCGGACTGACCGACTACGCGCAAGATGCCCTGTCCGATATTGTATATGTCGAATTTCCCCAGGTTGGCGACATGCTGAAGACCGGTGAGCGCTTTGGCACCGTTGAAAGCGTTAAAGCAGCCTCCGATATGCACATGCCCATCGGAGGGACGATTACTGCGGTCAACTCCGCCCTCGAAGATTCCACTGAAACGGTCAATAAGGACCCTTATGGGGGTGGCTGGTTCATTCGCTTCAAGCCAGCCGACCTGACCGAAGTTGAAAAGTTGATGTCTCCAGCGGACTACGAGAAATATTGTGCGGAGCGCTAGGGCGCGGAACTGGCTTGTAGCGCCTATTTTGCCAATTACCATTCTTGCCACAGGGCTGCTCTCAGCTTGCAGCCCTTCTTCAGTTGATTCGTATTCTACCGCCCCAGCAATTGCGCCTGACGCCCTCGCAGGCACTGCGCAAATGACGCCCCCAGGCAATCCTCTGATTCCCGCAACTGCCTTTGCTACAGAAGCCGCCACTGGCCCGGCTCGGCTTACCATTCGCATCTGGTGGCCGAGCGAGGTCTATCCAGAGGCTGGATCGAGTGCCGCCACCATCCTGCAATCGCAGCTTGACAGCTACCGCCAGAACAGTGGGCAAAATATCGAAGTGCGGGTCAAGCCCAGCGATGGGGTGGGCGGGATTTTCCAAACGCTGAGAAGTGGCAACGTTGCAGCGCCAGCGGCAATGCCGGATCTTGTTTTACTCCAGCGGTCCGAT
>DATGFK010000710.1:0-2544 GCA_035309185.1 Aggregatilineales bacterium | reverse complement strand
AAACAGATTGGGCGCGGTGAGGGAGCAAGCGGTCTCGCCTTCGACCAGATTCTCGACGTTCCGAAGTCGAGCTAACAAACTGGATTTGGTCTGATCGCGCTTGCTGGTGTTGTTATGTTAAGGATATTCGCCGCCAGTGTCATAATTGGAAATGCTTGGTTGGATTATACGGCAAATGACATTCGTTCAAAAAGTGTCGTAACCTGAGAGAATGGGTCACTTTTACGCATTATTGCAAGTGGCTGCGCAAAGCGAATGATAGCAGGTGAATTCGTTCCGATAACGCCTTTTGCCACAACCCGGGAGCGTTTCCGATAATGCGGTTTGCCACACAGCGACAATCTAGTGTTTTGCGTCTCGTGGGGCCAAAGATAGAGATCGGGCGCGAAGGAATTTTAAGCCGATTGAAATAACAAACAACTTGTAAAATAAATTTGGCTGTATGACTGGATTCCTTCAACCGGCCCGCAGGTCGGCTTTTCGTTCATCAGTTTTTTACAACTCACCCGACCTGGGGCGATCAGAGTTAAGGATTCGCAATTAGCACCTGCTCACCCGGCGTAAACTTCTGAAACTCAAGGCTAAGTCGGACTTTACACCGGTCTCAGTGGTACGAGGCACTCTTTGGACGTCCAGTTACATATAGGCTAAGTAGTGTAGCGGAATTCACACCGACAAGTATTCCTTGATCACATTCTGTTGCAGAGCATCGGCAGGCCCATTTGAAACGATGCTGCCCTTTTCCATGACGTAGCAGTGGTCGGCAATGCCGAGCGCGAAGTCCAGGAACTGTTCGACCAGCAGGATAGACATCTTGCCCTGCTCCCGGAGGGAGAGGATCAGTCGCTCTATCTCAAGCACGATAGAGGGTTGGATACCCTCCGTCGGCTCATCCAGGATAAGCAACTTGGGGCGGCTGACGAGCGCTCGAGCGATAGCAAGCTGCTGCTGCTGCCCGCCGCTCAAGGTTCCGGCAATCCGGGAGCGCATCGAATTCAGCACGGGGAATATCTCGTACACTTCCACGATGGCCTCTGTGGAAATTACCTTTTTCGGCACCGCTTCAAAGCCCATCAGCAAATTTTCGTAAACGCTTAGGAACGGGAAAATGCCCCGTCCCTGCGGAACGTAGCCAATGCCAAGCTGCGCCCGTTTGCCCGGCGAAAATGTAGTGATCGCGTGATCGCCAAAATAGATCTGTCCGCTTTTGGCTTTCAATAACCCCATAATGGCCTTCAGCAACGTCGTCTTGCCCACGCCATTGCGTCCCATCAGGCACACGACCTGCCCGTCGCGTACCTCAAGGCTGACGTCGGAGACGATGCGACTTTCGCCGTAGCCTGTACTGACCTGTTCAATCGCCAGCATGATGCTCTCCTCGTTTCTACGCGGCTTCGGCCTGACGGTGGCTGTGTCCGAGATAGACTTCGATGACACGCGGGTCGTTCTGGACGGCCTCGACGCTGCCCTCGACCAGGAGCTGCCCCTGGTGCAAAATCGTAACTGTACTGGCAAACTGTCGCATGAACTGCATATCGTGTTCGACAACCAGGATCGCGCATTTTTGCTGGATAGCCTGGAGCAATTCGCCCGTGCGGTCTCGTTCATGACGCGTCATGCCTGCCACCGGCTCGTCAAGCAGCAGCAGTTTCGGTTCCTGCACGAGCAGCATCCCGATCTCCAGCCACTGCTTTTGCCCGTGCGAAAGGGAGCCGGCACGCAAATCGGCCCGGTCTTTCAGGCGGATCATTTCAAGAGTCTGATCGACTCGAACACGCTGTAAAGGCGTCAGGTGGCCTAACAAGGCGCGCATTGAGTCCTTGAATCCGGCGGCAGCTTCCATGTTTTCGTACACGCTCAGGCTGGGAAAAACGGCAGGCGTCTGGAATTTCCGTGCGATGCCGTACTGAACTAGTTTGTGTTCGGGCCAATGAAGGATATTCAATGGGCCGTCAGCGCCATCAAAAATGACCTGGCCGTGCGATGGACGTGTTTTGCCCGTAATAATGTCGAGCAGCGTGGTTTTGCCCGCGCCGTTAGGGCCAATCAGAAAGCGTAGTTCCTGGTAGTTCAGGCTGAAGTTCAATTGATCCAGCACCTTGAAACCATCAAAACTGACGCTGATATCTTTGACGGTAAGGATCTTTCGCGCTTCGGGTTTCTCTGACATGCTTCGTTACCTCAACTCAAGTTCGCCGACGGGTTTGATGTGTGCTTCCGTTTCACGTTCCGGGGATACTTTCGCCGGGGCATCGGTAGCGCAATGAATTTTACGCCACGGCCATGCCGGGCTACTTTTGAAGATGCCCATGATCCCGTTGGGGATCAGCAGTACCGATGCAACAAACATCGCCCCAATGATCAACGTCCAGGTATCGGGATGCTCGGTGCTGATCAGGTTCTTGGCTTCGTTGACGACAACCGCGCCTAGCACTGCGCCGACGAGCGTACCCCGCCCGCCAATAGCGACCCAGATCACGATCTCGATGGATGGTACGATACCTAGTGCTGCCGGGGAGATAATCCCACCTTGCGGGTAGAACA
>DATGFK010000709.1:0-7420 GCA_035309185.1 Aggregatilineales bacterium | reverse complement strand
CAGGGCCGTGAGTTTCGCGTAAGTGTCAAGGACGAGCGGGTTATAGCCAGCGACGTTAAGATGGCCGGAGGCGCTGGCAAGAGTTTCCATGCCGCCCGGCGCGACGACTCGCGCGTCTGGCCCGATGGGGACGTTGATGCGTGCGCCAGCCCACAAGGCATCCTCGCTGATCGGGCCAATCCCGATAATGGGGTAGCCGACGTGCCAGGCGTCAAGGACAATGAGCGCGCCCGTGAGAAGTAGTGCCCAATGAGCCACGCGGGGCTGGTCATTTGTCCACAGCCACAGCACGAACCAGATTCCGAGCAGGATCACACCAGCCGAAGCCAGCGACCCGCTGATCACAATGGCGCGGACGGGCATCGGCTCGGTATGGTTCGCGCTGGCATACCACCCGGCGAAGTAGATCGCGCCGATGAACGCGACAACCGCTGCCAGCGGAATCCAGCGGCCAAGCACCGAGCGCAGCGCCTCGCGCCTTTCTTCCGCCGTGCTATTCTGCAAGGCGGTGATGAGCATGGCGGTCAGTCCGGCCAAGCCCAGCATGACAAAGTACAGGGCGCGACCTGGGGTCCGGAATGACGCAAAGCCGGGAATCCACTCCCACAGTAGCGGCATCAGTCCACCGGTTAGGCCGATGCTGGCAATCAGCCCGAAGGCGATGAGCGCCAGGAAATACCAGTTCTCGCGCCGCCGCCAGCGGAAGGCCAACGGGATTGCCAGAATGGGCAGCAGTCCCGCGTAGGCGACAAATTCCTGGAAGAAATCGGCGCCCCAGTAATGGGTATAGTCCGTAGCCTTCGGATCGCCGAAGAAGCCGGGCAGTGCAAGGCCGATGTATTGCGCCGGTGGCAGCGCAAAGGAATTGGCGAAGGCCAGATCGCTGCTGCCGCGTACTGCCAGGGCGGTGAATTGTCCTGCCGGAATCAGTATCGCCGCGCCAAGCACTGCCCCGCCGAACGCAATCAGGATCAGGTGTTTCGCGGCATACCAGGCTGCCTGGAGCGGCGCTTCGGCCCGTGCAGCGTAATAGAGCCACAGTGTCAGCAGCGCTATCACGCCGTAGACATCCATCGGCGGCGAGCCTGCCAGCAGCAAGAGCCCCATGAACGCCACTGCGGGCAATACCGATCGCCAGGTTCGCTGCGCCAGGGCATCATCGTAGGCGGCCATCAGCCAGGGTATCCAGGCCGCCGCCAACACAATCGTATAATGACCGGCATACAGCCGTGCAGCCATCCACTCGCTCATCCCATAAATCACGCCTGCCAGGAGGCTGGCCATATAAGTCGCCCTGAAGCGGCGAGCGAGGGCAGCCATGCCCCAGGCGCCCAACCAGACGTGGAGGGCCAGCGCGAGGTTCATGCCTCGCACCACGCCGACCAGCCACATCAGCCAGGTAGCCGGGTAAAACAAGCCCGCCTGCGGATCGCCTGCTATCGGGTACCCGATGAATTGGTGTGGATTCCATAGCGGCAGCACGCCCGAAAGCACCGACTGGCGAATGAAGGTCTGCATCGGGTAGAAAAACGAAACGAAATCACCGCCATTCAGGGCTTCATTTGGCCCCGGCGGGATGATGAGTGGACGTAAAAAAAGGAGGGTGAGGAGCGCCAGGCAGACAGGGAGCAGCCAGGGGCGGCGTTCAAAGACCTGTTCCATCGTGTATGCAAAGTCTCCGATATCGTGTTGCAGCTAAAAGTGGCGCCGAGAAGAAAGCAAAAACAGCCCAGAGGATACCATGAGGGCTGCACCGGAGCTAAGAATATATTCGACAGTTGAGGTGCGGTCACTCAATCAGAGGGAAAGCGTGCCATTGCCCTTAATCGCGGACAAGGCAAGCGGAGACAAAAATAGGCAGACGGTCTAATATTGCGAGCCAGAGGAACGTCACATCAGGCGGGTTGTTGCCTTTGCTTCCTTATTGTCACCTTCTAAAGATGAGAATCGAGGCATTGGCTCGATTTCTGTCAGGTGATAATCCTTGAGCAAGCGGGGCAAGATGGGACTGGCAAGCACCGGCATCTGCGTGATCTTACCGTCGTGCCTGAGCAAGAAGAAATAGACCTTCGAGTAATGGCCCTTGAGTTCCTCAAACCAATCCACTACTACAGTCGGGTCCGCTTCCCATCCGTCTTCCAGGTAATATAACAGGACTTCAGCGGTCGTGGTAAGACGTGTATCCATGGCAATGCCTCTCTTCCAGCCCTGGACAACACTTGTGATCCATCGCGGTATCTGTCCAGGCAAGACTGGCTATTGATAAATCTGTCCCCATAAAGCTCATGCGTTACCAGGAGAGCCGAGAGAACAGCAGATCACCAGGCGGCGGATTGGTTTTCCGCGAATGCCTGGACGACTACTAGCCTACAGAATAAGGGCGATGGCCCGTGGAAGTAATGGGTACAACTACTACCATCGAGTTCAGGCAAGTTTGGCCTGGTTCTTTGGAACCGCCCGCGAATAGCGTTGGCGCGCCTTTGCGAGCCTGTGCTATACTCGCTCTTAGATTGCGCTTGAATATCCTCTTGAGTGATGGCGGTTCACAGGATTCCCGATGCAACACTTTCTGGAAATTTCAGAGTCCTCCTCGGCAGAGCTGGAACACCTGATTCGGCTGGCGGTGCAGCTCAAAATGGAGTGGCAGTCCGGCGGAAACCGCCCTGTGCTGGCGGGCAAAGTGCTGGGGATGGTCTTCCAGAAGCCTTCGCTGCGGACGCGCGTCAGCTTTGACGTTGCCATGCTACATCTGGGCGGCCACGCCCTGTACCTCAGTCCCAGTGAGATCGGCCTGGGACAGCGCGAAAGCATCGCCGACGTCGCCCGCGTCCTGAGCGGTTTTACGCAGGGGATTATGGCTCGTGTATTTGACCCGGTACACATCACGCAACTGGCGCAGTGGAGCCGCGTGCCTGTTATCAATGGGCTGTCGGATCGGAGTCACCCTTGCCAGGCATTGGCCGACGTCCTGACGCTGTATGAGCATTTCGGGACTCTGCGGGGGCTGCGAATCGCTTATGTCGGAGACACCAATAACGTGACTCGTTCGCTGGCCGAGGCTTGCGCGCGCCTGGGTATGTCGCTGAATGTCGCCAGCCCTGCCGCCTATCAATTCGACAAGGCTACCGTCGAGGAGCTGATGGCACTTGGGCTGCAACTGTGCGTTACCGACGACCCGGCACAGGCGGTAGAGGGAGTAGACGCGATCTACACCGACACCTGGACAAGCATGGGCCAGGAGGAGGAAGCTGAGGCGCGCCGCAAAGTCTTCCCACCCTACCAGGTCAATGCCGCGCTGCTGCAAAAAGCGTCCCGGCACGCAGTTGTGTTGCACTGCCTCCCGGCGCACCGTGGTGAAGAGATCACCGATGAAGTGGCTGATGGGCCACAGTCGCTATTGTTTCCGCAGGCCGCAAATCGCCTGCACGCTCAGAAGGCAGTTCTGGTGATGCTGATGGGCAAAGCGTAGGCAATACGGCAATTGCAATGAGTCAAGGTAGTGTTGCGATGCTACCGGATTGAATCATTATCGCCTGATAATCTATCTTATCAGAAGTGAAGTGAGGCACAATGGCGGGTAACAGGCAGATTTACGAACAGGCAATGAACGACGGTCACAGCGCGGCCTGGGATCAGGAATGGGACAAGGCTATCGCCGCCTACGCGCGCGCGATCCAGGAATTACCCGAAGACCCGGCGGCGCACAACAGCCTGGGACTGGCGCTGCTCAATGCCAAGCGCTTTGACGACGCACTGAAAGTCTACAATCGTGCGCACACCCTGTCGCCTGACGACACGATCCCATTGGAAAAGGGCGCAGACGTACTCGAACGTCTGGGGCGCTTGCAGGAAGCGGCCCAGAAATACGTGGAGGTGGCCGATGTCTATCTCGGGCAACGCGACCTGGAAAAAGCGATTGGCAACTGGGAACGTGCTACGCGCCTCAGTCCAGGTCTGTTGCAAATCCATTACCGGCTGGCACAGGCCTACGAACGTACAGGACAGGCGCGTTCTGCCTTGCGCGAATACCTGACCCTGGCTTTCAATTTCCAGCGGGGCGGAGATAAACAAAAGGCGATGCAGGCCGTTGACCGCGCCTTGCGCCTCGTCCCGAACAATCCCCAGGCCATCAACGCCAAGCAGGCCATCGAATCCGACGCGCTGATGGCCGTGCCCGACGTGGAATCCGACAAACCCGAAGCCGCTGCGTCCGCTGCCAAAGAGGAACGACGCAAAGACGAGCGCATCGTCAGCGTCGGGGAATCTAACCCCAACGGCCCGCTGGGAGAAGCCACCGAAATGGCCCTGGGCGCTCTTGCCGAGACGGTGCTCAGCGGCGACCTCAGCCCGGCAACGGGCCAGGTGATCCAGGCCATCGAGCTTCAGAAGGTGGGGGAGGCCAATGAGGCCGCCCAGGCCTACCTGGCTGCTGAAGCCGCAGGGATGCGTTACTCGGCGCTGTATATTTGCCTGGGCGCAGTACTGGTCGAGGCGGAGCGCTGGCAAGAGGCTGAGACTTATCTTAACAAGGCTGCGGGCGTAACCGAGTATGCTGCGGGCGCAGCGCATGGGCTGGGCAAGGTGTATCTCGGACTGGGCAATCCCCGCCGGGCCGCAGAGGAATTAATCACAGCCCTCGAGCAGGTGGATACCAGCCTCGCTATGAGCGCCGACGAGGCGGGTGAACTCTCCGCCGTGTACGACACGCTTCTCAAAAGCACAGCCAATGTCCAAGATAACGACCTCAAGGCGATGGACGAGCAGTTCATGAAGTGGCTGAGCGGCACCGATTGGAAGGTGCGTATCGCGGATATTCGTCGTTCGTTGAGCGAGCGCCTGTCCAGCGAAGGTGAAAGCGCCATTCAGTATTACGTGCAGAACACGGATACTGTGGATATGGTGACCCGTATCGATCGGTACATCAAGCAGGGACTCCTGACCCTGGCGATGGACGAAGCCTTCCGCGCTATCGAGATCGAACCGACGTTCCTGCCTGTTCACCAGCGAGTCGCTCAGATCTTGATGGAAGAAGGCCACATCCAGGCGGCAATTACCAAGTACAATATGGTCGCAAACAGCTTTTTGGCCCGTGATGACACGGCCAAAGCCACCGAGGTGCTCAACGAAGCCATTTCGATTTCGCCGACAGATACCCATCTGCGTACCAGTCTGATCGATCTGCTTCAGCGCCAGGAAGCATGGGACCGGGTTATGGACGAGTATGTGAGCCTCGCCAACGCTTACGTGCAATTGGCTGACAATGAGCAGGCGCGCGCTACCTACCAGGAAGCTCTACGTTTGGCGCAGAAGACCAATGCGCCGGCTGCCAAACGAGCCGAAGTCTATAGCCGCCTGGCGGACATGGATATGATGCGCCTTGATCTGCGGCAGGCGCTCCGCAACTACGAGCAGGTGCGAAGCTTGCTGCCAGAGGACGAGGCCGCCCGGATGGCACTGATGGACCTGCACTTCCGGCTCAACAATCCCGTGGGGGCAGTCACGGAACTGGACGGCCTGCTGCGCTTATTTGCTCAGCAGAGGCGCGGCGATCAAATCCTGTCCACCCTTGAGCAGTTGGTCACCACGTATCCCAAGGAGATGGCGTTGCGGACTCGCCTGGCTGCCGTTTACCAGCAGACCAATCGCCGCCAGGATGCTATCGCGCAGCTTGACACGCTGGGCGAGATACAGCTTGAAGCGGGGCTGTATCAAGATGCCTGTGCGACGATCAAGAGGATCATCAGTTTGCAGCCAGCCGACACCGAACAATACAGGACGCTGCTGGCACAGCTCGGTTGCTGAGGTAAAGTAGGGGCGGGACATCATTCCCGCCCTGTTTCGTAATAGTCGTTTAAGATTAAAGATGAGGCAACGATCGTGAGATCGTGTAATAGCTAGTATGTGCGGCGAACTTTGCTGGACTTTCGAGACGAATTTCAATTTTACCGCACTGCTGGACATCCTGGTCGTGGCAGCCATCTTTTTTGGCATCAGCGTTCTGCTTCGCGGCACGCAGGCCGAAGCGCTGGTACGCGGCCTTTTGATTGTGCTGGTCGTCGTAGGGTTGGCGGCCACCGCACTGCCTCTGGTTGCCTTTCGCTGGCTGCTGGGCAATATTCTACCGGCAGCCGCGCTTGCGGTACCGGTCATCTTTCAGCCCGAACTGCGGCGCGCTTTGGAGCGCCTGGGGCGGGCTGGGCTATGGGTGGGATCGCGTCCCACCGATGCGCCGCTGCGAATGCAGATAGTCGATCACATCTGCACAGCCTCAGCGCGGCTTTCGGAACGACGGCAGGGCGCGCTCGTCGTCCTGGAACGCCAGACCGGCTTACAGGAGTTCATTGATACCGGAGTGATCATCGAAGGTGAAGTCAGTCCTCAGTTGCTGCTGACCATCTTCTGGCCGAAGACCGAGCTGCATGATGGGGCGGCAATTATCCGGGCCGGGAAGATAGCGTCGGCGGCGTGCGTGCTGCCCCTTTCATCGGGGCGCAATCTTGCTGACCGGAAGCTCGGCACGCGCCACCGCGCCGCTCTCGGCATTAGCGAGGTGAGCGATGCCGTTTGCATTGTCGTGTCCGAAGAAACCGGACAAATCTCGGTGACCAACGGTGGGCGTATGATCCGCCGCCTGGATGCCAGCCGTCTCAAAACGATCCTGACCGCTTTTTACGGCGAATCCCAGAAACCGCCGCAGTTGCCCTGGACGCCTGCCCTTCAGCGCGTTCGCAGTGTTGCAAGCCGCGCGACGTTGCCCGTGATCGCCGCCATTACAGCGCTCATTCGGCGCCTATTTTGAGCCTGACCTATGCAAGAGCGTTCGCCAGTTCTGCGCTTCATTTTGGACAATCTCGGTTGGATGCTGGGGTCTATCGCCCTGGCTACCGTGGTTTGGTATGTGGCCTGGTCTGGCGAGAACCCTGTAGAACAGCGACGTTTTGCTGATCGAATTCCGGTACAGATTCAGGTAGACGATGGCATGATCGTCGTTTCGCCCGATCCTACTACGTCCGTGGTGACGATCCGCGCGCCGCTATCGGTTTGGGATGTCCTGCAACCCGATGACATCAGCGTTGTGGTTGATCTGACCAAAAAACAGCCGGGAACTTACACTGGCGTAGCGCTGGTGGGAATGCTTTCCAATGCGCGGCGCGGCAGCGTCGTGGACATTCAACCCAGCCAACTGACGATCCAGATCGCCCGGCGCACCGAGCAACTGGTCAACGTCAACGTGATTAAGCTAACTGAACCCCCGCCGGGCTTCATGGCAAGTTTCACGGCCAGCGATGCGACTACCAAAGTCATTGGGCCTGAAGAGGCAGTCCGGACGGTAGTGGCGGCACAGGCACGTATCGATCTCCAGGATCAACAGAGCGCGTTCTCACGACTCATCAAATTGATACCTGTTGATGCCGACGGT
>DATGFK010000708.1:0-3263 GCA_035309185.1 Aggregatilineales bacterium | reverse complement strand
GTCCGCTGTTCTGCCGATTAAACTATCTCCCAATCAGCGCTTATCATACCCGGATAATGATTGAAGGTCAATTCTCAAATCTATCCAAAGTTTTGATTGAAACCGTACCAGCTATGTGCAAAAATGGCTTTCCAGGCTAGTGTATGATCTGGTTCGGGAAATTTGTAAATCGCGATTGCCTAAACCAAAAACCAACTTATAATGACTCCTATAATGGAGAGGTAGCCATGAAAAACATTCTTGTTATTGAAGACGACGAGCCACTCCTCGAGATCACCATAAAATTACTCAACACCTACGGCTACCAGGCAACCGGGACAACAGACAGTATCGCTGGTTTGCAGCAAGCCCGCGAACATGCTCCAGATCTGGTGTTATGCGACTTGATGCTCCCCGGCCTCGACGGGTTTGGTGTGTTGAAGATTCTTCGCAATGAAGCGACCACCGCCAACATCCCTTTCATATTTATGTCTGCTAAGACTGAACGTGCCGCCGTACGCCAGGGGATGGAACTGGGCGCCGACGATTACGTGACCAAGCCCTTTACGCCTTCTGAGCTTCTGGCGGCAGTCAACACGCGGCTGCAAAAACACGACCGCATGGAAGAACGCACCAAACAGAAACTCAACGAATTGCGAGAACGGATCACTTTTGCCCTGCCGCATGAAATTCGTACGCCTCTGAACGCCATCATCGGGTTCTCCGATTTGCTGGTTGCAGGCGCGACGGTCATGGAACCGACGCAGATTGCGGATGCCGGACAGCGGATTAACCGTTCTGCCTGGCGGCTGTGGCGGCTGGTCGAGAATTATTTGATCTTTGCCCAGATCGAATTATTTAAGAGCCACGAAGAAGCTCGCCAATCCCTGTTTAACACCTTCACGGAACATCCGAGGCAGGCGATTGAGGAGGAAGTATTACGAGTAGCGCACGATGCCAACCGCCAAGGCGATCTCTCGCTCGACCTTGAGAAAGGCCCCAGGTTGCCGATTGCCGAAAACTTTCTGCGCAAGATCGTGCAGGAGATCGCGGGAAATGCCTTTAAGTTTTCTGAACCCGGAAACTGTGTCAGCATATCCGGCGCATTATGTGATCACGGCTACTGCCTCGAAATCAGGGATGAGGGCCGGGGCATGGCCCCTCAGCAGATTGCGGAAGTTGGGGCCTATATGCAATTTGACCGCATCGTGTATGAACAACAAGGCGCCGGGTTGGGCCTTGCCATTGCGCGAGACTTGACAGAGCTGCATGGTGGTGAGCTGCTGATAAACAGTCGGCCCGATAAAGGGACTACGGTTTCCATTTCTTTGCCAGCAAGCGCTGACCAATAACCTGTTCATCATTGCTTGACCTTCAAAGTAAGTTGGGCGTGATTTGAAAGCGCCATCAGGTCTCTGCATACTTATGCGCCAAACCCCACGTTCAGAATTTGCATAAAATCAGAACGTAAGTAATCTGGTGGGTCGTTTTGACTGGAACCTCTCATAATCGGCCAAAAGGCTTAAGCGGAGCGAAAATCATGCAACTTAATCTCACCGACCGGATTGGCTGGTGCAATCCCAAACTTGAAAAGCGCGAAGCGCCGGACAAGGGCTATGGATTGTTTGCCGTCGAGCCAATCGCCCACGACGAAATCCTGGCCGTGTGGGGTGGTCATGTTGTGACGGGTCAGCAGCGT
This sequence comes from Aggregatilineales bacterium, assembly GCA_035309185.1. Classification (GTDB taxonomy): domain Bacteria; phylum Chloroflexota; class Anaerolineae; order Aggregatilineales; family UBA2796; genus DATGFK01. The sequence continues at coordinate 1,585 of DATGFK010000708.1, read as the reverse complement.
CGCGAACTCCCGGCGAAGATGCAGCATTACACGCTTCAGGTCGAGACGGATCTGCACCTGACCAACCTTGAAATCAGCGACGATGCCGACTACTTCAACCACTCCTGCGACCCAAACGCGGGGCTGCGGGGCCAGATTGTCCTGGTCGCGATGCGGCCCATTGCAGCCGGCGAAGAAATTTGTTTCGACTATGCCATGAGCGACGCCGATCCGGAATTCTTCATGCCCTGTGCCTGTGGACATACCCTTTGCCGTAAAGCCGTGAGGGGCAATGACTGGCAATTGCCCGATCTACAGGCGCGCTATAAGGGTTATTTCTCGCCGTATATTGAACGCCTGATCCGCGGCGCGAATGGCGGCTAGGCCAGGGCGATTTCTGATGCCGCTCGCCTTGACGCTGACCGGCAGCACCGCTATACTTCCGCCTCATAACAGAAGTTGACCCTTGCGAGGAGTTCGATGACCGATCAACAAACATCCGGGACAATCCCGCAGGACTTTTTGGATATTCTGCGCTGCCCAGTTGCTGTGCATTACCAGGACAAAGGCAGCGATCCGGGGCGACTGCGGCTGGTACACGACGGCCAGTGGCTGGTCTGTGATGACTCTGGGTATAAATACCCGATTGTGGATGGCATCCCCCGGATGCTGGTAGACATCGGCGAGAAGTATAAAGATGTTGCCGAGGCCGATCTCCCCGTTCCGCCTCCGGCAGACTGAGACGCGGCCTACCCCGCACCGGCTCACGGGCTGCTTGAATGGCACTGGACGAGCAGATAAGGTTTGATCCGGCTTTCGGGATAGGTAGCGGCAAAGGTTATGCGAGGGCGTTTCCTCACTAGAACCTGGCAGGCAGCCCTGGCAGCAATTGCAGTGGCGCTGCTGGTAGGGGGCTGTACTGCCGCCGAGGAACCGGTACTACCGACGGCCCGCCCCAGCTTTACGCCTTCACTTCAACCCAGTGCAACGGCTACGCCTGTATTTAATGCCAGCCCGACGGCTACTCCCGTGCGGGTGGCGATAGCAACAACTGGCCCTACTCCGACCTTCATTATTGGAGACATCCCGACGCCAATCTGGACTCCGACGGCGACGCTGGTCGAGTATGCGCCTGGCAGCCTGGAGATCCAGTATTTCACAACCGATTCCTCCTCTGCCAAGCCCAACGATAAGATCACGCTCTTTTGGGCAGTCAAGGGCACGGAGAAGGCCACAATCTACAGGCTTGACGCATCAGGCAAACGCGGCCAGGTGTGGAATGTTGGCCGATCCGGAACGCTGGACGTTCAGACACGGCCACAGGATGGTAATATCCAACAATTTCTGTTAACCATTGGAGGAGGCGATAACCTGGTACAGCAAACGCTGGCGATCTCGGTAGGCTGCACGCAAGTTTGGTTTTTCGATCCCCAGCCCGATGGCTGTCCAGGCTCCGATGCCGTGGCTTCGACGGAAGTGCAGCAACCCTTCGAGCGAGGTATGATGCTGTGGGTGCAGGCTCAGAATCGTGTCTTCGTCCTCTTCAATGACGGCCAGCAGCCTGCCTGGGCGACCTATCCCGACGAATTCAAGGACGGGCAGCCAG
>DATGFK010000707.1:0-4220 GCA_035309185.1 Aggregatilineales bacterium | reverse complement strand
GGCGCACTATGTTGTTCAGCGTGTGCATCATTTGGATGCGGCGAGCAACCCACGTTTTGCTGCCAATCGACCCCAATGGGATCAGCCAATGGAGCGCATTCGGCTGGTGGACGGGGACACGGAACTGCTGCCGGGGCTGGATCTGATTGAGACGAGCGGGCATGTGCCGGGACATCAATCGGTGCTGGTGCGGCTGCCCAAAACGGGGGCGATTTTATTGACGATTGACGCTGTACCGTTCGGCAAGGGCTTTACCCGTGACGAGCAGGACGACGGTAGCAACCCGGACGCCGAAGCGATCCGCGCCAGTACGATTAAACTGCTTAATCTGGTCGAACGGGAGCATATCGGGCTGGTGATTTTCGGTCATGACAAGGAGCAGTGGGAAACACTCAAAAAAGCCCCAGAGTATTACGAGTAAAGCAGCGTTTAAAGCGAAAAAGTGACTGCGCAGTCACAAAGTTTTTCAGATCAGTCCAAAAATACAAGACGATGAAGACTAAATAAACGCCTCGCCTCCTACTCCGGCACCCTGACTTCTCGCAAGAACTCAGCGGCCTGGGCGAGCGTCTTCACGACCCTTGCGCGGAAATTTGTCACACGCGAAAACAGTTCGATCCACAGCTTGAGCACGTCATTCCGCCCAACAATGACAATCCGGCCCCTCCGATTGCGCCCCTTGAGTTACGTGCTATAGTGGCTCTTACATGGATCTTCTGCGTGGTCTCGAAGTAGGAGCGCCAAAGTGAACAAGAAACGTGTGTCTATCTTGGCCCGGTTGCTGCTCACATTGACAACCACCTTGTCGTATTGATCGTCGTTGCCCTGATCCTGGCGACAATACACCGCTCAAACGCATCGCTCCCATGATTTTGGGAATTTGTTTCAGAACCCATATTTTTGTTTTATAAGTTTATTTACACGAGAGTTGAATGTCCTATGGCTGAGGCGTTAGGTGAACTCCTGGCAATTTGCCGAAAGTCAAAATCTTTTGGGCGTTTGCTGTATGACCTTCTTATCGAACGAGATGTTTCTCAAAAAGAATTGTCTTACAAAATCAATCGTTCCAAATCCGACGTCAGCCGCCTTGTCAATGATGACATCCCCGACGCATTTGAGATACACGACGTGGAACAAATCGCAAAGTCATTGGAATGTGGAGATTTGCAGCTAGCCATACTTATCCGTTCTTTTGCCTGTCATGTGCTGAGATCACGAGGACTGTGGTAGTTTATGCCTGCTCCACTTGGGGATCTCATCGAACTACTTAGAACAAGTGATGCTTTTATTGAGCAGCAAGATGAAGCCAGCCGCGCGGCGTTTTTTGCAGCCCTGGAACGTGTAAAGCGAGCTGAAGCACAAAGTGCTGGGCGTGCTCGCCCTGTACGCCAGTCCAGGAGAAATTCTCGCAGCCTGACGATATTACTGATTGTTGTCGTCTTCTTGCTGGCGTTACTCTTTATTACCCTGCTAACGATCCTTATAATCCAAACATCGCACGGTTTTACCGGATTGCCGACCATTGCCCCCAGCCCGACGATCATAGATACGGCAAGCCCTAGCGCGACCTTGACGGCAACTGCCACATCCACCGATACAATGACGGCTACTGTCACACCCACAGTTACGTTGACGGCAACCGCCACACCCACCGATACACCGTCAATTACGTTGGTTCCGAGTGCTACTCCAACGATTACCGTCACTAACACTAATACGCCTACACAAACACCACAATCGGCAAAATTACCAGTGCAAACCCGCATTCCAACACGCACGCCAGTACCGTTACCGACTGTCACTAATACTCCACCTCCCGCCCAACAAGTCATTCAACCTTCACCCACACCACAGCCCCCGCCCCCGGCCAGCGTTGTTGGCGTCAAAGCGAGTGTTTCACCGTCCAGTTATAAGGGGCCTTGTCCGACTAACTTTACTTTTACCGGTGATATTTTTACCAGTGGGGCGACCAAAGTGACTTACGAATGGGAACGTAGCGATGGGTCTGTCGGATCGACGCAAACTATAGTGGCTCCAAAGGGCGGCGATTTTACGGTCCAGACAGGTTGGACACTTGGATCATCGGGAATGAAGTATAGTGGGTATGAAATTCTGCATGTCTTGACGCCTAATTCCATGTCCAGCAGCCCAGGCGCAACCTCGTTTACGCTGACTTGCAGTTAATCAATCAGGGTCATTGACGGCAAAAGTCGCCACTAGGGTAGGAGCTTCCCGCGTGATAGTGGCGCACTCCGAGTGGGAATGTCTGATAACCCATAAAAAGTATTAAATAAAATCCCAGAATCCTGGGATTATTTCCTGCCATACCTTTCCCTCCCTTATTCTGGAAACGTTGGTCACTTTGAACAGAGAGTTGCAACTAATTTTATACCAGGCAATGGTGTCAGGTCCTGTTCCAGGTTTGGTTGAAGGTTCAAACGACAGGCTCCCAACGCGGCATTTGCGTCCCAATCTTCAGCCAATTTAGCATAGGTTCCGATCTGCGTGGATCTTGTCTCACGTGGCTTGAAAGCAGGAGTGCAAAAGTGAACAAAAAACGTGTATCTATCTTCGCCCGGTCGCTGCTCACATTGATAACTACCCTTGGTGTACTCATCGTCGTGCAGCTATCCCCGTCCCTCGCACAGTCGCCGGAGGTCTTCGTGTCCGACAGACTGGAAGGCTTCAACGTCTATAACAATACGGTGTACTGGTTTGAGAGCTGCGGTGATGACTTTTCCGCCCCAACCAGCTATCTCAAAAGCAAGCCCTCCGGAGACCCTGGCGGAACCCCAGGCCGCACGCTTTACGCGCCGGCAAGCTGCCAGGGCAACCGGGTCTCCTCGGCCAATGTCGCCGTAGACGGCACGAGAGTGTACTGGATCGGCGGAGATGGTCACGTACTGAGTCTGCCGCTCACCGCCACGCCAAGCACCGCCCCCACCGCGATCGCGCAGCTAACCCATAGCATCGGCGGCTTTCCAAGCTGCTGTAGCCTGGCAGTGGACAGCACTTATGTGTACTGGCAGGACGCTACGCTCATCGCCCGCGCGCCCAAGAGCGGTGGCGCACCACTAACTCTGACTACGGGAACTGGTTTCCACAACCTGAGCATAACCAGCGACGGTAAACTGTTTGTCCAGAGCGGCACAACGCTCATGATGTATTCCCCTTCAGGTTCGATCTACGTCGGACAGACCGTCGCCACCAACGTTACGGCATATTACATCGACTCAACGAGCGTGTATTACGCCACCATGAGCGGAACACATTTCACCGTCCTATCGGAAAGCCTTTCCCTGACCGCTCCGCATACCTACCTTGATGGTGTCACCACTCTGACGGTCTATAACCTGCTGGCCGATTCGAACTACCTTTACTGGTACGCCAAAGGGCCAGCGCCCGCAGCAGGGCGTATTTACCGCTTTCCAAAGGTAGGCGTCCCAAATCCTGAATCGATCAGCGCCGATCTGCTCATCGGGACTCAGCTTGGCACCGACGGCCATTACCTGTTCTGGACAGATTACAACAACGCCATCTACCGGCTGCCAGTGGGCGCCGCAGTAGTCGCTCCGCCCAGCGGAAACATCTCGCTTACAGGCTTAGAGATCACCCAGGGCATCCAGGTGCCAGGCAACTTGATTCCCCTGGTGGGCAACAAGACAACTGTCGTCAGGGCCTACGTTCAGAGCCGGGAGGACACCAATGGCCCCTGGACGAATGTCGGCGCAACACTTCAGGTTTCGGGCAGCACCGTTGTTCACAGCAGCCCGCGCATTACGGTGTCGCCGACGGGTAGCAACCACTCCACGTTCACGGATAGTTTCTACTTTGTGCTCTCGCCGGAGGAAACCGCGCCTGGGACGCGGACGTTGACGGTCAATGTGGTGCCTCCCTCAGGACGCGCTGAGCCGGATACGTCCAATAATAGCCTATCGGCCACGGTGACCTTCGGCCCTGCACGCTACCTCACCGTGCAGGGTTGGACGTATGCCAACACCAATAACGGTGTAGTACCCCCTGGCTTCGACCATGCCGGACAGCGCTGCGTGGACGTAGGATCGGCTCCCGATGGCGTATTCAGGCCCGCGTCTGACTTTGAACTCAACCGCCAATGGGTCGAAAACGTTTACCCTGTATCCCAGATGTACCTTAACATCGTGGCTGGAAGTGGCACCCAAAGTTTCGACAATTCGGATTGTAGCGGCTATCTGTTGGCG
>DATGFK010000706.1:0-5425 GCA_035309185.1 Aggregatilineales bacterium | reverse complement strand
CCGTTAGTGACCCGAACAACAATCAGCGCCCTGCGAAGGGTACAGCATCCGCCGCAGCATCCAGTTGTGAAACCTCATCGTCCGAAAGGCGCCAGCCCAGCGCCCCGGCATTCTCATCCACCTGTCGGACGTTTTTCGCGCCGGGGATGGGCAGCGTGCCTTTGCACAGAGTCCAGTTGAGCGCAACCTGTGATGGCGTTTTGTCGCCATGTGCCAGGCCAAACTCGCGGAGCCGACCTATCAGGGGCTGAATCGCGCCGATGAATTGGGCACCATACTTGCTGGCGCGCGGCCCGCCTGGCATGTGATCGGGCGAATATTTCCCGGTCAGCAGGCCCATCGTCAACGGGCTGTAGGCGATCAGCGTAATGCCGAGATCTCTGCAAGCGGCCAGAAGCCCATTGTGTTCCGGGTCACGTTTGAGCAGGCTGTATTCAACCTGGTTGGAGGCCAGGGGAATGTTGTGGCGGGCCAGAACCTCATGTGCCCGCCGCATCTCGTCAACACTGTAGTTGGAGACGCCGACTGAGCGCGCCAATCCTGCCTCGACGGCACCCGCAAGCGCTTCCGCCCACCTTTCGACAGGCACAAGCGGGCTGGGGACGTGAATCTGATAAAGGTCTACACGCGGCAGGCCCAGGCGCTTGAGGCTGCCTCGCAGCGCACGCAACAGTTGCCCGCGCGTAAAGCGTCCGGGCCACGGGAAGAACTTGGTCGCGATGACAGGTGGCGCGGCATTTTGCCGGGAATCTGCCTGCAAGAACTGGCCCAGTAATTTTTCTGAGCGGTGGCTGGGAAACCCATAAACCTCAGCAGTGTCGAAGAAGTTGATCCCGGAGGCCAGTGTACGCTGATAAGCAAGGTGGAGATCGTCGTCGGTGTAACCGCCCCGCCCATAGCCCCACATGATCCAGTCCCCCCACGCCCAGGTGCCGACGCCCATTAGACTCACCTGGACATCGGTCTTGCCAAGCCGCACCCTCTCTGCCTGCTGCGGGTTATTCACCGGCATCGCTCCTGATAGTTTTCACAAGCGGTCTCATCTGTCCGCGTTTAACTATCGGTTAACTATAGTGGCTGGGCGGTGAACTGGCAATAATCCGGCGTTTGCTAAGCTACGGTTAGCCCTGGAATGGCACAGGGCAGAATGCCCGTCGGCTCGATCTCGCCAAACAGCACGCGCGCAATGGCTTCCATCGTCACCGGGCGGATTCCATAGGCGCACAGATAGTTCGTGACCATCGGGAAGGCCATCAAGTCGTACGGCGTTCGGAGCGCGACGACGAGAGGCGATGGCCCGCGCTCCTCAAGCGCCTGGACAAGGGCAGCCTGCGCGCTATTCTGCACGGCATTGATTGTTCCGACGATAACGACGCGAGCAGGTTTGATCCCTTCCAGGATCGCGGCGACTTCTGCGTCGGAGGCTTGCGGAGAAAGCTCAAATGCTTCGGTTCTGGCATGGCGGCGGCGAATAGAGTCAGCAAGGACGATATTCACATGCGAGGAAGTATCGGCGGGAGTTAGATCGAGTGGGGTTGGCGTAATCACCGCAACGAGGTCGTCTTGGTCCAGGTCCAGCGGCCATTGGTTGTCACGGCGGACCACCGTGATAGAACGATCCGCGATTTCCTGTGCGATGGCCTGGTGCTCCGCACAGCCCACTACACTCAGCGGCGGCAGTTCAGTAGTCGCCTGGCGGCGGGCCGCAACAATGCGCGCCAGGGCCTCTGGACGCGCGAGGCTTGCCAGATTCTTGTGCAAGGCTATCTGATCGGGGAGGTGGCCGAGAAGTACCAGATCGGCACCTGCGGTCAAGGCCTGAGTGATGCTGGGCACGGCGCCAAATTGCGCAACAGCCCACATATCCATCGCGTCGGTAATGATCAATCCCCTGAAGCCCAACGTATGCCGCAGAAAACCGTCAAGCACGGTTTTTGACATCGTGGCGGCGTTCTGATCGTCGAGCACGGGGAACAGCACGTGCGCAGTCATGATGGCTCCAACCTCCGCCCTTATCGCAGCGCGAAAGGGAGCCAGTTCAATCTCTTCCATGCGTTCCCGCGTGTGCGCGACGACTGGCAGGCCATAATGAGTGTCGCCCTCGGTGTCGCCGTGACCGGGGAAATGTTTAGCCGTCGCCAGGACACCTTCATTCTGCATCCCACGGATAAAGGCTGTCCCCAGTTCGCCAACCAGTATGGGGCTATCCCCAAAAGATCGGATTCCGATCACGGGATTGGCCGGGTTGACATTCACGTCCAGGGATGGCGCAAAGTTCAGGTTGAGGCCCATCGCCAGCAGCTCGCGGGCGGTCACGCGACCGGCTTGCTCCGCCAGGGACGCGGAGCGAGTCGCGCCGAGCGCCATGTTGCCAGGCAGTTCGGTGGCACCACCCTCAATAGCGATGAGCTGGCCGCCTTCCTGGTCAATTCCAATCAGCGGTGGCAGAAAGCCGCCCTCCTGGGCGGCCTGACGTAGCGATAAGGTCAGCTCTCGCACCTGCTGCGGTGAAGCGACGTTTTTGTTGGCGAAGAGACACACGGCGGCAATCTCGCCGCGCCGCACACCCTTCAATACTTCCTCTGGCGCGTTGTACCCTTCAAAACTATGCATTAACTGTTGCACGATGTCTTCTATTAGCTCTCGCCGGGGCTTGGTTTTCCGGTTATCATGGGCATGTTGCCAGGACGGTTACAAGTTAGTTAGTTGTGCTTACTAACTATCCTTGTGTAGTATATAGGGGGATAGTCGAAATGTCAACGCGAACCGTAGATGTTGGCAAGAATTCGGCTGGCCCTGGTGAGGTCAATAAGACAAGGAAGAATTGTCATGCTGCACATTGAACGTGAAATAGCCGAACAGCCGGAAGTGATCCGGCGCTTGCTCGAAACTGGCGCGGAGAGCGCTGCCACAATCGCACGCGCCATCCAGGACTATAACCCGGCTTTCGTCAGCATTGCCGCGCGCGGCACCTCTGACAATGCAGGGCGCTACGCCGAGTATTTGATGGGAATTCACGCCCACCTGCCGGTTGCCCTGGCTACACCCTCAATCCATACTCTATACGACACGTCTCCGAACCTCTCGCGGGCACTGGTCATCGGCATTTCGCAGTCGGGGCAGGCCGAAGACGTGCGGCGGGTTCTGAGCGATGCCCGCAGCCAGGGCGCGCTCACCGTGAGCGTCACCAACGATCCGGAGTCGCCGCTGGCCCACGCCGCTAAGTTTCACCTGGCGCTGAATGCCGGACAAGAAATCAGCGTGGCCGCGACGAAGACGTACACGGCGCAGCTTGTCGCGCTGGCAATGATCATCTGTGCGCTGCCCGGCCAGGACGATTACAGGCGTGAACTGTCCAGGCTTCCAGATTGGATGGCGCAAACGCTGGAAATGTCCTCGCCCATCCGCACCTGGGCCGAACGCTACCGTTATATGGATCATTTCGCCGCCATCGGACGCAGCTACAATTTCTGCACGGCCTTTGAGACAAGCCTCAAAATCAAGGAGTTGTGCTATATACCCGGCGTCGAGTATAGTGAAGCGGACTTTCGGCATGGGCCTATTGCGCTGATCGAACCGGGGTTCCCGATCATTGCCATCGCGCCTACCGGCAAGGCCTTGCCGTCGCTCCTTGATCTATTGGAGCTGATGCGCAAGCGGCAGGCTGAACTCCTGGTGGTCTCTAACGACGTTGGCGCGCTGAGCTACGCGCACAAAGCAATGCCCCTGCCTAAAGATATTCCTGAATGGCTCAGCCCAATCGTGGCGATTGTACCGGGGCAGCTACTGGCGATGAATATCGCCCTGGCAATGGGCCACAGCGTTGACAAACCGATAGGCTTGAACAAAGTGACGATCACCGCCTGATGCCTGAGCGCGTCTGTGGGTATTGACACCAGAGCGCTCCATTAAAGAAACAGTGAACTGCTATGACTTCAAGAAAAGCGACACATGGCTTTATCCGCCGGGAGAACCGCAGGCTGCTGCTGCGCACGGTTTATAGCCGCATTGCCAACAGCCGGGTTGAACTGGCGAACGAAACCGGACTCGCCAAGCCGACCGTATCAGATTTGATCAGCGAATTGATTGACGAGGGCTACCTGGTGGAGACCGGCTTCGGACAATCCACTGACGAAGGCGGCAAACGCCCCCGGCTGCTCGAATTCGTTCCGAACGCGCGTCATGTGATCGGACTGTCGCTGACCGCCGAGCGCGTTCTCGGCGTCCTGTGCGACCTGAATGGCGACGTGCGCGTTCACCACTTTCGAGACCTGGGCGGGATCAGTGGCAACGCCGTCGTAGACGTGCTCAGTGAAGTCATCAATGGCCTGCTTGCACAGAGCAATGCGCCGCTATTGTGTATTGGGGTGGGCGTACCCGGTACGGTAGACAGCCAGAGCGGATTGGTGCAATACGCGCCTTACCTGGGTTGGGAAAATTTGCCCCTGGCCGATAGGCTGTCGAAACATTACGAGGTGCCGGTGTACGTCGCCAACAGCACCGAACTGGCCGCGATGGCCCATTTTGCCTTCGGCGACCTCAGCGGGGCCAACGGTGTGAACAATCTCGTGACCATATTGGTCAATGAAAACGTCGGCGTCGGCATGGTGCTCAACGGCGCGGCCTACCACAGCGGTGGCGAAATCGGACGGCTGCACATTCCCTTGCCGTCCAATACGGATGGCAACGGCAGCAGCGGCAATCTCGAATCCCGCCTGGGCTGGCAAAACGTCCGGCAGCGGGCGCAGCCGCTTGAGCGGCGTTACGTGGACGGCAGCCTGCCCGGCGACAAATTGAACTATCTCCACATTCGGGAAGCCGTAGCCGACCAGGAACCGCTTGCTATTGCGCTGCAAGACGACCTGGCTGAATGCCTGGCTCAGGTTTTTGCCTGGGTGTTGACGCTGCTGCGCCCGGATCACATTGCCCTGGCCGGTGGCATCGCTGACCTGGGCGAGCCTCTACTCAACATCGCTGTCGAGAAGGCCCGGCAGTTGGTATGGGCTGACGCGATAGACGCTGTGACGTTCTCCCTGGACAATGCATCGAACCTGATTGCCATCGGCGCAGTGGCCGAAACGCTCCAGAAAGAATTGGGCCTGATATGAGTGAGTGGGCAAATAGAGCTATGGCAAAAAATCTCCTGGGTATTGTCACCAACGATCCGCACGACGTTTTCCAGAGCGCCGTGATTGCCGGTATTCGCAAGGTCGTCAACGAGCATCATTACGATCTGGCGGTCTACACCAACCCGGAAGCCAGCGGCGACCCCATCCCCTCGCAGGTGGACGGGCTGCTGGTGATCGCTAACGTACTGTCGAATGATACGCTGCGGCGCCTGTATTCGCAGCGCAAACCGATCTCGCTCGTCTCGCATCGGGTGCCAGACACCCCGATTCCGGTGGTGCTCTCCAACAATCAGCAG
>DATGFK010000705.1:0-4105 GCA_035309185.1 Aggregatilineales bacterium | reverse complement strand
TGGTGGACGGCCTGATCAATGACGCGGCGCGGCTGGCTGCTGCCGAAGCGGATAAAAACGGCTGGTTTGACATGAGTACGCTCAAGGAGCCGTATCGGATCGAGGGCAAGAAGACGATGGGCCTGGAACTGGCTCAGGATTTTGCCGAAGGGGGTCAGTTCAAACTGCCGGAGGTTATCGTCTATCCAACCGGCGGCGGAGTCGGGCTGATTGGCATGTGGAAGGCGTTTGACGAATTGGAAGCATTGGGCTGGCTTGACAGCACCCGGCCTCGCCTGGTTTCGGTGCAGTCCGATGGCTGCGCGCCGATTGTGAAGGCCTTTGAGCAGGGCGCGGAGCATTCGGAAGAGTGGCCGAATGCCAGTACGGTTGCCAGCGGCCTTCGCGTTCCGGCGGTGCGGGGAGACCGCTTGATCCTGCGCGCGCTCCGCGAGACGCACGGCGTCGCCGTGGCTGTCAGCGACGACGAAATCCTGGAAGCGCAATGGCTGATGGCGCGCCTGGCTGGCGTTTTCTGTGCGCCGGAAGGCGCGGCTACCTATGCGGGGATTGTCCGTTTGGCCGAAGCGGGCTGGCTCAAACCACACGAGCGAGTCGTGTTGTATAACACCGGTACGGGTCTGAAATACCCTCACATCCTGCCGCCACCGGCGTGATCTGCTCAGGGAAGGTTGCGCTTACCCCTTTCAAGCCAAAATTTGCGACTCAATAGAATAGTCTTACCATACGTTTGTAGGTCTTTCCACACAGGGAGGTCAAGTGTTCATGCCTATCTTGAAACGACATTTTGTTGCCTTTATTGCACTCGTTTTGATCGGGGCTGCTACTCAAGCAACTGTTAGTTTTGCGCAGGGTTCAGGGCCGACGGCGATCATTGATCGCGCCTACACCGATCTGAGCGCACGGGTTGGCGAGACCTTGAAGCGCACCGACCAAAGCTACGGCTGGATCGGCTCTACCTATGCCGATACGAGCCTGGGCTGCCCACAAAGCGGCCAAAAGTACACAACTGTAGCCACTGACGGTTTTATGATCGTCATTGATTACAAGGGCATCGCCTACGATTACCGCGCCAGCAAGGATGGCAGTATCCTGTTCCTGTGTTCGCCCAATGCCACTTCGAGCGGACATGGCCCCGCGCTTGTCGTTGGTGGGAAGGCCCGCTCGATCACTGCCGGACTCGGCCTGCTTGCACAGCCCATGGACGTATCGAAGGGCGGCATTTTCCCGGTTGCAACGCTGGGCCAGGGCGAAGTGGCTGACGTGATCGGCGGGCCAACAGACGCCTTTGGGATGCGCTGGTGGCAACTGCGCAAATCCAGCGCCCAGAGCGGCTGGGCATTTGACCGTGCGATGCTTGCGCCCGGCCAGCCCTGGCTGCTAGAACCCGTGATTCCTTCGGCCAGCGGGGGGGCGGCTGGCCCAACCAGCGCGGGCGTCCCATGCGATGCGGGCCATCCTGGCGGCGGCGGCTCCAATTTTGGGGCGACGTTTCCGGCAACGTTGGCTTACGTTGATGCGGCAGGAAACGTCAACGTGACCGAAGGTGCGGGACAGGCGCCGAGCCTGCTGACCAATGATTCCGGCTGTGCCAGCCCGCACGACTCGATTTTCCAGCGCTGGACGAAAGCTTATTCGCACCTGGCCTGGTCGCCGGATGGCAAGAAACTGTTGTACGTAGATCAGGGCAGTCAAACGGTTTACGTGAAGATGGCTGGTCAGCAGCCAATCGTGGTCGCACCGGGCATTGACGGTGAGTTCCCGGCAGCCTGGTCAGCGGATGGTTCACAGATCGCGTTCGCCGTCGTCAACACGTCGTCAGACAAAAATCCAAAAGCAACCATCGAAATCCAATCTGTCACGCTGAATGGAACAACGGTTGGCAAAGCACGGCACGCCAGTTCATTCACCTTTGGCGCAGCCTGCGAACCGAAGCCAGTAGACCCGGCAGAAGTACTCTACGATGGCGAGACCGGTTATAACGGGACACGGATCACGCTGGCCTGGACAGCGGCGGGCTTTGTTCACAGCACCGACTGTGGCGGTTTCGGGTTGGCCTTAAGCGATGTAAATGGTAAAGAGCTATGGCACGTAGACCACGTGATCCAGGCGGCAATCTCACCGGATGGCAGCCAGGCGCTGGCTATAAGTTACACGGGCGCCGGGCCGGGAGCGCTGGTGGTCATCACGCTCAGCAATGGTAAAACTGCGACGATTGCCGCACAGCCGGATATTGACCAGGTTGCCTGGAGCGCGGACGGCAAAACAATCCTGTACAGCACGTTGACCGCCGGGGCAGACCTGAAGCCAATCCCTAATAGCCCGCTTGGAACTCAGCTATTTGAGGGCCTATGGCCGCCTCATGGACAGAGCTTCACCGTGACCCTCTGGCGGCAGCCTGCCAGCGGCGGGCCGGTTACGCCGCTGTTTCAGCGTGAGGGCAGGGCCATTGGACAGATCGCAGCCATGCCCGACAATTCTGGCGTGGTCTTCAGCATGATCGACTCGATCCAGGGCGCCGTGACGATGATCAGTCAGGGCCAGGGCCAGCAAGCCGCCATCTCCCACAAACCCGATGAACTGCTGTACGTGATCCCCTGGGCGGGGATTACCAGCGGCGATCCGAACTTCGCGCGGGGCCGGATGCCGGTCTTTAGCAGCGCTTCCGCCAGCATTTCAAAGCCATAACGTTGCGGCACCGCCCTACCCCAATTGGAAAATGAGAAGAAAGAGGAAATGTCGATCCGGCGTTTCCTCTTTCGTCTTTGCTATAAGGTGATTGGCCTGATTACGTGAATGCTTGTAAGGAGATGGAGACATTTATGCGCTATGTACTGCTCATCTACGGAGTTGAGGTGGAATATGCCAACATGAGTCCACAAGACCATGCAGCTCTGATGCAAGGACACGCCGCCTTTGCCGAAGAAACGCTAAAGAGCAATCAGATTACCGGCGGTGCGCCCTTGCAGTCTACGCGAACCGCAAGAACCGTGCGCGTTCGTGGAGGCAAAGTTTCAGTAACCGACGGGCCGTTTGCAGAGACCAAAGAACAGCTTGGCGGGATTTATATCCTGGACTGCAAAAATCTGGAGGAGGCCGTTGCGCTGGCGGCCAAAATTCCAGATGCCCGTTACGGCTGCGTCGAAGTCCGTCCTGCGCTCGATTTGTAGATATTCAGAAGAGAGGGAGATTTTCAGCCATGTCTCACGCAGAAAACAGTATTGTCATCAACCGGCCTATCAATGTGGTGTTCGACTTCGTGCTCGACGGGGAAAACGGCCCGCGCTGGCGAGATTCGATCCTGGACATCAAGCGGATGTCCGACAAGCCGCTGGGCGTCGGTTCTGCCTTTAAGCAAGGACTCAAAGGCCCCGGCGGGCGGCGTATTGAAGGCGATTATGAGATCGTCGAATGCAAGCCGAACGAGTGGATCAAGTTCCAGGTCACGGCTGGCCCGGCGCGTCCGACAGGAACCTATCACTTTGAGAAGGCCGATGGCGGAACGCGAGTTACCTTCACCCTGCACTACGATCCAAAAGGCTTCGCCGTTCTGATGGGGCCAATGATCACCAGCAACATGAAGGAAGAGGTTGCCACGCTTTCCAGGCTGAAAAGCTACCTGGAAAGCCAAAACCCGTAACGAGTATCACAGGCATTTCGGTTTGATGATCTCTTCATCTCAACCTGGGGAGGAAGAGGTCAGTTAATTTTGAGTCTTGTTAGAAAGGCTAAGTCGCTGTCAATAGCGAACGTAGCGCAGCACGACAAACATCGCGCTGCATACCATCGCTAACGACAGCACAAACAGCGGTTCATAGCCAAGCTGCTGCACCACAGTTCCGCCAATGATCGGGGCCAGCAGGGATATGACCGCCGCTACGGTATTGAACAGTCCAGCATACATGGGGCGCTGATCGGCCTTGGCATGGGTCACCACCCAATTCTGATAGCTCAGAAACAGGTTGCCGAGGGTAAGTCCAGAGATGAGAAATCCCAGGTATAAAGGCAGTGGCCCAACAATGGCAGCAAGCAGCGCACTGATAGGCAGCAGCGCGGCGCCTGCCAGGGCAACGCGGATATACAGCAGGTTATTCCGGGCGCCGAG
>DATGFK010000704.1:0-10703 GCA_035309185.1 Aggregatilineales bacterium | reverse complement strand
TCATGCTCATTGAGCCTATCGAGTTCCGCTTTGTCCGCTTTGGCGTTGTCGGAACGCACCACCAACACTTGGCGCTGATCGAGCATAGTTGTGCGCGCCGGGAAGTCGGTCAGGTTCAGTGCTTGACCCTGGCTCTGCACTGGCTGCGTATCGGTGTCCAAACGCAGCAGGCCGAGCGCCACGTCCAGTTTATTCTCGACGTTGTCCCAGTAGAAAATGGTGCAGCTATCAGCCTGCAACGCAAAGAGCATCTGCTGTGCCGTGTTCTTCAGCACGGCGTCAAGGTCAAGCGTTACGGCGATAGACTGCGTGGCCTCAAAGAGCGTTTCCAGTTCGCGGGTACGCACAACGGATTGCTCAAAGAGGTTTGCGTTTTGGACGGCAATCGCGGCCTGCGCCGCAATGGTTTGCGCGATCTCGATTTGCTCAGTCGTGAAGGTTCGGGTTTCCGACGTGGTGCCCAGATTGAGAGTCCCGATAAACTGGCCGCCCACAATCAGTGGAACGATGAGCATTGAGACGGTGTCGCGTCCGCCCAGGTAGTCTTTCACATATTGGAAATTGATGTCGCCACGCGCGTCTTGAATAAAAGCCGGTTGCAGCGCAGTCCGAATCCCGCTGATCAGCGGATTGTTGATCGAGGTGACGACGTTGACTGGCGGGTGCTCACTGCGGGGATATTCGATGATCAGCCGCCCGGTCTGTGCCGCCGTATCAAAGAGCACCGCGGCGCCATGATCTGCGCCGACCGCTTCGACCATCTCACGCAGGGCAACTTCAAAGGCGTTTTCCACGTCCAGCGATTGCGCAAGTGCTTCGGAGACCCGGTTGAGCAGCGCAAGACGCTTCGCTTGCTGGTCGAGTTTGGTGGCGCGCATGGCCGTCTCTCGATACAGGCGGGTGTTTTCTTCGGCTGCGCGGGTGGTGCTTTGGAACAGACGCGCATTTTCAAGCGCGATGGCCGCCTGGTTCGCAAAGGTCAGCGCCAACTGTTCGTGTGTCGCCACGTAGAATGCCACCTGGGCTTTTTCCATCACCAGCAGTCCCGCGAGGTTGCCTTGCGAAACGAGCGAGACGCCCAGCCAGGAACGTACCGGGCTGTCCGGGTTCGGCGGGAAGCGAGAGTCTACTGTAATGTCAGGGATGTTGAGCACCTGCCCGTGCGAGGCAATTTCGCGGAACAGATCGGAGTCGGCGATTTCGGCTTCCAGCCCGACCAGGCTTTTCACGTCCTGGTACCCTCGCGCGCTGGCAATGACTAACTTGTTGTCACGGCGCAGCCACAAGGTCACGTTGTCGAAGGGCAGGATGCGCTCCAACTGATCGAGCAGCAAGGCCACAACTGAGTCCGGATCGAGCGTTGCCGTCAGGCGCGAAGACACTTCAGCCAGCATACTGAGCTGCCGGGCGCGCATCTCGATGTCCGCTTCGAGCGCGGCGCGCGCCGTGACGTCTTCTACCAGGAGCACGATACCGCTGACGGTTTCGCCTTCCAGCAGGGGATAGATGTAGAAGTTGCGAATGACAATGTTGCCCTGCTCGTCGTTTTCCTGAATATCATACTGGACTTCTGGCTTGCCGCTTTCCAGCACTTTCTCAATTGCAAACTGCAAGAAGTCCGCATAAGCAGGACGATAGTCGAACAGGGGCCTGCCGATGCCGGTGTCATCCCATCCATAGTTGGTGCGCATAAAGGTGTTCACCGTGCGGATGGTCGTGTCGCGGTTCAGCACGACGATGCCCTGCTGAATGGATTGAATGATGGCTTCGTTAAACGATTGCAGGCCGAGCGTTTCCTGATACAGCCTCGCGTTTTCAATGGCGATAGCCGCCTGGATTGCGAACGCCTGTGCCTGTTCAATATCGTTCTCGCTAAAGCTACGATCCGGATCGGTATTCGCCACTGACAGCACGCCGACCACCCGATCTTCGCGCATGAGCGGTACGCCAAGCATGGCGCGGATAGGAACCTGCGGGCCTTCGGTGAGCAGTTTCGTGTAACGGCCTTGCGGGCTGCCGATGTTGTTATCGAACAACGCAGTGCGCTGCCGGACAACCGCCGCCGTGAGGGAGGTGTCGCTATCCAGCGGGCGGCGCGTCCCCACAAAATTCATCGCGCCAGCGCCCCGCGCGGCCAGACCCACAAGGTCTTTGCCTTCGAGCAGCGTTATGGATGCGCCAGCGACTTGCAGAATATCAATGGATTCCTCGCAAACCGTTCCCAGCACGCTTTCCATGTCCAGCATGGCACTGACGGAACGGCCTACACGACTGAGCGCCGCCGAGAAGCGCTCACGGCTGATCGCTTCTTCGAACAGGCGGGCGTTTTCGATAGCGATGGCGGTCAGGTTCGCCATACGCGATACCAGGGGAAGCTGTTCCTCGAAGCCAAAAGCTTGTGTAAGTTCACTGCCCATGTGCAGTGAACCAATCACGCGACCACCGGCCTGCAAGGGCACAACCAATGTCGTGCGCTCGCCGCTATCGCGCCAGGTGCGGAGATCAACGTAATTGGGCGTACGCTCGGCATCTGCCAGGTGGTAGACCTTGGAGACGCCTTCGCGGTATGCCAGGCCGCTCGCCGAGTTTTCCAGAGGAATTGAACTGCCCGGCTGGACGCTGAATTCGCCGCGTGCGTCACTGATGATCTTCTGTACCACGAGTTCCGTTTCATTCCGGCTGGCGAGGGCAACGCTCATCCGCGTGAAGGGGATCATCTGTTGCAGCCCCTGAGCCACGCTGCGGATGATCTCGCGCATGTCCAGCGTGGACGCGACGGCTTCCATTACCTCGTTGATGCGTGCTTCCTGCTGGGCCGCGCGTTCGCTTTCCTGCAAGAGACGAGTGTTTTCGATAGCGGACGAAGCTTGCGCCGCAAAGAGTTCAATCGGGCGCATGGCAGCTTCAGTCGGCGCCTTACCATCCTGCGGCGTATCCATCGAAATAATGCCGATTAAGCGGCTGCGGTCAAGACCATACAGCGGCAGATAGACCGTATCCTGGGGATGCCACGGCCTGCTCGGATCGCGCAGGGGACCGGTCAGCCCGGCGCGTGCCGTTTCGGCTTGCGCAACCCCTGCAATGATCTTGTTTTCCGTCACCCACTGATCGTCGTAACGCAGGTAATAAGCCTGCCCAACGCGATACTGCCGGAAGTCCGGGTCGTCCAGCCGCTGGCTCCAGACGATGCCCGGCAGCAAATTGGATTTGTACAGCGCCGCGTCTTCGATCGTATAGCCAGAGGTGATCGTCTCGCGCGGCTCCAGGTTTGGCCCGCGCAGGGTAATGGCGACTCTGCCCCAGCCTGTGGCGCGGATACCGTCGGCCACGACCTGGAGGCGGGTCGGGATGTCCGATGCGCGCTGGATTTCGCTGGCGACCTGGTGCAATTGCGCCAGCCGGTCACGTTCGCGCCGCGTCGCTTCGGCTTCTGCCTGGTAAGCTTCCACCAGGCGCGAATTCTCAATGGCAAAGGCAGCCTGGTTGGAGAATATTTCCAGGGCTTCAATGGTTTGCAGGTCGGGGCGTTTGCCGTTACGTGGATCGTCAGCGCTCATCAGACCCATCAGCCGTCCCGCCGGGTTGCGCAGCGGGATCAAGAGCAGGTCGCTGGCGTCCCAATTGGTCGTTTGGCCGAGCGGCGCTGTGTTGGGCAAAGTTACGATGGGCAGGTCTGGAGTGCGCCAGTTGGCCTGATCTTCGCCTGGCAGGAAATAAGAACCGCCGATTCGATAACGCGGTTGGAACAGGCTTTCAACCTGCGCCAGCGTGGGGGTGCTCTTCTGCATTTCCTTGAATTGTTCCAGGGACAGGCCGGATTGGGCAACTCGCCGCATCACGCCTTTCTCATCGTCGGCCATGCTGATGGCAACGATATTGAAGCCCAGCGATTCAGTTACACCCGCTGCCACCGCTTCAAGCACCGTTTCGATGTTATCCGAGGAACGCAGCGTGCGGCCCAATTCAAAGATCTGTGATAGCTGATCGGCGCGCTGCTTAAGCAGCTCGGAACGCTCCAATTGCTGGCGGTAGCGCACCGCATTGCCAACGGCGATTGCGGCCTGGTTGGTTAGGGCCTGCAAGAAATCCTGGGCCTGTTTACCAAAGGCTGCCTCGTGTTCGCTGAAGAGATGGATCACGCCCGTGAGCTGGCCGCCATACAGGATCGGAGAGGCTACTGCGGAGCGCGCCTTGGTCGGCTGCGCTTGCAGGCGAGCCGTCTCGTAATTGTCTATGGACACCGGCGCCTGGCGTTCGACGGCAAGCTTCTCAATAGGGGCCAGCGTTTCAAGGTTCTTCACAGGCCCCAGGCGAGAATCGATTGTTGGCGATGTGGGATCGGGCCATTCTTCTTCGGGGCGGAACAGCACGACTGTCGCCTCTGAGCCAGTGGTGCGCTGTGCCTCGTGGCGAATGACCTCCAGGATGCGTTCAAGCTGGATGGTCAGGTTCAGTTCATTGCTGACACGGGTGAGGGCGTCCAGTTCCTGGATTCGGGCGCGCAGGTCGGCGTCCGTCGCAGCATACAGCCGTGACCTTTCAACGGCGGAAGCAAGCTGGTAGGCGATGGCTTGTATCAGACGCAAATCATCGCTGCCAAAGTCTTTTTCGCCACGATTGGCGATAAGCAATTCGCCAATTCCACGCTCGCGGATGACCAGCGGAACCTGGATCAAGCCATCAAATTTAAAGCGATCAGCCATTGCCCGGTACACAGGCAGCACGGCGCCATCCCGGCGCAGGTCGTTACTCATCAGCGGGCGGCCCGTAATGACCACGCTGGTCTGGAAGTCCGGGGAGTAGGCGTCAATGCTGAACGGCGCGCTGAGGCCTTCCAGGCCAATTGACGTTTCGGGTCGAATGGTGAGTTCGCCAGTCAGGTCATCGAGCAGCCCAAGCGTGACCACGTCGCAAGCCACGAGACGCTGGGTTTCCTGCACGACACCTTGCAAGATTTCAGTCAGCGGCAGGTTACTCGACGCCAGTTCAGCGATCTTGCGCAGGCCCTCGGCCTCATCGGCGCGCTCCCGCATCTCACGGTAAAGGCGTGCGTTGTCAATGATCACCGCTCCCTGCGAAGCAAAGATGGACAGGATACGGGCATCGTCTTCCGTGAAATCGCTGCCGTTTTGCTTGTTGGAGACCTGTACAATACCCAGCCG
This sequence comes from Aggregatilineales bacterium, assembly GCA_035309185.1. Taxonomy (GTDB): domain Bacteria; phylum Chloroflexota; class Anaerolineae; order Aggregatilineales; family UBA2796; genus DATGFK01. Next base: position 5,541 of record DATGFK010000704.1, on the reverse strand, counting down.
GTTGCCGCCGACGATCAGAGGCACAATCAGCGTTTGGCGAACGTTCAGGAGCTGAGCCAGGCGGTCAAGGCCAACCTCGCGGACGAACGAGTCCGCGCGTAGATCGTTGCTGATCCAGTAATCGCTCTCGTTGTAAAGCGCAGCCATCGGGCTGCCCGGCGTCACGTTGATCTGGTAGTAACGGATCAGTTCGTCGCTGACGCCGTAGAAAGGCGGCTGGCTGACCAGTTCATTGGTATGCACGTCATGCAACAAAATGCCGCACATCTGTACCTTCATCAGCGTGGCGATACGTTCGTTAATCTGCTGATTGAGGGCTTCGGTGTTGCGCAGCACGCCAATGGCCTGGCTGATCTCCTGAAGACCGCCCAGTTCATCGGCACGGCGCTGCTCTTCGTCGTACAGGCGCGCGTTTTCGACCACGATGGAGGCCTGCGAGGCGAAGATGGATAGCAGCCGCACGTCGTTTTCCGAGAAGCCGGAACCATCGCGCTTATTGGAGGCCTGGAGTATGCCAAAACGCCGATTGCTGACCACCATCGGCACGAGCGCAGTGGTGCGTACACCGACGGCTTCGGCCAGGTTCAGCAGGCCAATCTCGCGTATCAGGTCTTCGCCCTTAACGTTGTTGGTGTACCACCATTCGCGAGTCTGGAAGATGTTGCTGACGCCGCTGCCATCTAGTAACGGAATGCGGTACAGGGCAATAATGGCATCGGGAACGCCGTAAAACGGAGCCTGGCTGATCAGCGCTTTTTGCTGCGGATCGTAGAGCATGATCCCGCACATCTCGACGTTCATCAGCCCGGCAATGCGTGCGGTGAGCTGCGCATACATCTGGCGCGGGTCAGTGAGCGAGGTCATGGCGCCCGCGATCTGCTGCAAGCCGCTGAGTTCGGCCACGCGCTCGGCCTGGCTCTGGTACAGGCGGGCGTTTTCGATGGCAATGGCGGCCTGTCCGGCAACCGCCTGTAACAGGATCATGTCTTCGTGGTCGAAGGCCGCACGTTTCCGGCTCGCCAGTTCGAGCGTACCGATGAAGCGCTCGCCCGCAATGAGTGGCATTCCAATGTAGGAAACAAAAGGATAGTCCTCAAGCTTGGGTTTGACGTCGGCGCGCTGCCTCACGTCGGTGATCAACAGCGGCTGGCGGTAACGCGCAATCCAGCCGCTAAAACTGTCTTCAATGTGATACACGCCGTCGGATCGGTTAAGACGCTCAATGTAATCCTGGTCGCCGCCCTGTCCGAGCGGGCGCAGGATGCGCAAATCTTCTTCCCACAGGGTGATCTCGGACGAGTCAAAACTGACGATGCTCGCCAGGCTGTGGAGAATCGAATCAAGGGTCTGGTCGAGGCGCAGGCTGCCGCTGATCGTCTGCGCGATCTCACTGACCACATTCATGGCCTGGACGGGATCCATGGAACGCTTGTCGTAGGTAGGCGTCGCGATCTGCCGCATCACGACGACGATCTGCGAATCGTCTATGTGCGGGACGTAGTGCGAAGTCGCCTCGATGCGGCGCGTCCCGATCCGGAAAGATGCCTGGCCCTCTTTGCCGAAGAGTTCCAGGAAGGCTTCAGTGGGCTGCACCGATTCCGCCATCAGTTCAAGATCGGGTTCACCGCCGTTCATGGCGAACCAGTTGCGCGCCAGTTGGTTCGCGAAAACGAGATGGCCGTGCCCTTCGGCAACGACGACGGCGTTTTCATTGTCCATGAGGTTAACCGGCACAATGGACTGGGCCAGCGTGGAAGCGTAACGCTGCGCCTCACGCCGGGCGCGCGCAAGGTAGAAGACTGCGCCAAAAACGCTGATACCCAGGACGACCAGAAGAAGAGGTATTCCCATAGGTGTAATTCTTTCTTACCAAAAACGCCGGGCCGCTGGCCGTACCATTGCCGTAGAACTGAACCGGGGACTTATTTCTCCGCTCTTCAGTTACCAGGCGGTCTCGACGACCTGGTTCGATTCGCCGCCAGGACGTCGTCGGCCTTCTGCCGCCAATTCGGTGATCTCGCGAATATCGGCGAACTGCTGCGTTGCGTTGGAGACTGCGCCTGCGCCGAGAGTCATCAGCGGCTTTTCCTGCCCGTTTTCCAGAACGATGTGTCCCCGTTCACGATCAATGAACGAATAGTGCTGCTTCACTTCTTCGTTGAAACGCAAGACGATTTTGTCGTAGAGCGTCTGCGCCTTCGGCGAATATGTGATCAGCACGAAGTTGTCGTTGCCTGCGTGTCCTACGAAGTCATCCGGTGTGCCAAGTTCGTCCACGACCTCACCGATGAGCAGCGCCACAAAGCGCAGCACTTCGGTGCTGGCGACGAAGCCATACACTTCCTGGAACGGCTCGAAGTTATTAATTTTCAAGTCCACGTAAGTCCAGGTTTCGGTGGCACGCATGAGATCGCGAAGCTGTTCCTCGATCAACTTGCTGCTGGGCAAATTGGAACGGGGATCCATACTCTTTTCGCGGTCTACGCGGTCAATGGCGTTCTTGACGCGGAGCTTGAGTTCCTCGATGTCAAACGGCTTGGTGATGTAATCGTCCGCGCCGAGTTCCAGGCCCGCGATCTTGTCCGAACGCTCGTCTTTCTGCGTCAGGAAGATGATCGGGATGTGGCTGGTGCGGGTCGTCTGGCGAAGCTCACGGCAGACGGCGTAGCCGTCCATATCTGGCAGCATGATGTCGAGGACGATCAACTGCGGTAGTTGCTTGCGCGTCAGGGTCAGCGCGTCGCCGCCACGTGGCGCGACCTGGACATCGTAGCCCTGGCCGCTGAAGTAAATGCGAAGCATGTTGGAAATGTCGAAGTCATCTTCAACAACGAGGATACGTCCCTTACTCACCATGCACCTCCCCTGACTGTGGGGTGAAATAGTACCATGAACCGATTACCGTTTGTCGTAAATGAGAAGACCCATTGCAACTCAAGTTACGTGCTACGGATAATATACAGGGAAATTGGAAGATGCGCCAGAAAATTCGATCTATTCACCGGACGCTGCAAGTGCTATGCTAAATCCCTTTTTCCGAATCCAAAAGAGAGTGGATCAGGAGGCCGCGAGCGATGCGAATCGGCATGGACTTCGGCACGACCAACTCCGGCGTGGCGGTCTACGATGGCGATCAGGTGCGCGTGCTGGATCTCGACCCGGTAGCGAAGAGCAGCACCATGCGCAGCGTGATCTACCTGACGCGCGATCACGAGCTGCACGTCGGCCAGGAGGCCATTGAACTCTACAACTCGCAAAACATCAACCGCGAGCGGCGCATGGTGCGCAAGCGCGTGGGCCGCGTCGAAATGTTGTTTGCCGAGATCGGCACGGTCGCCACAGACGTTCACGTCATGGTGGACGAACTGGAACCGGGCCGCTTGCTGCGATCCCTCAAGAGCGCCCTGGCGACCTCCTACACGGGAACAGCCATCTTCGAGCGGCGCTATACGCTCGAGGAACTGATCGCGCTATATCTGCGGGCAATGCGGGAGCGGGTCAGCGAACTGCTGGGCCAGGAGGTGACCGAAGTGGTACTGGGTAGGCCAGTACATTTTGTGTCTGCCGAAGAAGATGCAGATGACGAACAAGCCGAGGGCCGCCTGCGCAAAGCGGCGACGTTGGCAGGCTTTAGCTCGGTGGATTTCGAGTTCGAGCCGATTGCAGCAGCCAAGCATTACGCTCAATCCGTGCAGCGCCCGCAGAACATCCTGGTCTACGATTTCGGCGGCGGTACGCTCGATCTCACAGTGATGCGAGTCACGCCGGGACAGAGCGCCGAGGCGGCTGACATCCGCGCCATCGGCGGCGTGGGCATCGCCGGGGATCGCTTTGACCAGCGTATTGTGGAACGCACCCTGCTGCGACATTTTGGCAGCGACGTGACCTGGGGCGACAAATCTTTGCCGGTGCCGCAGCATCTCATCGAGCAGATCACAGCCTGGGAAGGCTTGGCATCGCTTGCCACCACCGAAACCCGAAGTTTTATCCAAAAGATGCAGGCGGCTTGCTCTGTGCCTGCCCGGCTGTACGCCCTCGAATCGCTGATCTTCAATTTTTACGGTTTTGCCCTCTTTGAAACCGTCGAAGGGGTCAAGCGCCAGCTATCCGAGTCGCCTTTCGAGGCGATTCAATTTAGCGGGACAGACATTGACATCTGGCAGATGATCACGCGATCTCAGTTTGAGGCGATGATCCGCGCCGAATGGCGGGCGATCCGCGACGCGGTGCTGGATGTCACTCGGCGCTCAGGCTTTGCCCCGGAAGAGATTGACGCCGTGGTTCGGACGGGTGGCTCGTCCAGCATTCCGGTGTTCCTGGATCTGCTGGGTGAGACGTTCGGGCCGGAGAAGCTCGTCACCGAAGACCTGTTCACGGGAGTCACTGCCGGGCTGGGCATCTCGGCGTGGGAACGAGGATAAGGGGCGAATGGAATCTCGATGAAACATGAGAATGAGGTTTTGCATACATTGAATCGCCTTCTCGCTGTTCAGTGGAAACCTGAATTTGCCCGTTTCAAATCACATAAAATCCTGCTCATAGAATATTTTAGGCGCAGCGCATTATGGGCAAAAACGCTCAATGCAACAAGCGAGTGGCCGATTCTTGACATCGCGCTGCATATTGATCCAACCATTCGTGCTGCCGAAACCGTGTTAAAGATTTGGCATGAGCATTTGGCTCGCCTTGGTGAAAATCATCATGTGCCAAGAGAAATGGAGTATTTGCTAGAATGTGCGTTGTATTGGGCTACAACTAAAGACAGGCTCCTAACTCAATCTTTTGATCTCCCAGAACCCTATGAACCCATAATTCTCATGTATGAACGTGGTGGATTCTTCTACCGATCTCACGAGGGCATTGACATTACTTCGGTGACAGCCATTTCTCGTATGAATTGGCAGGCTTATGATAGAGATACTCCTTATGACAGTCTTGAGATTTCTGAACTTGATAGGATCGATTCAGAAGATTCATATACCATCCGTAAATCGGAAGGATAAGGTAGTTCCCGCTTCGCATGGCAACTAACAAGCGTCGCCTGGATATTCTCCTCGTTGAACGTGGCCTGACGCCGAGCCGGGAGCAAGCCCGGCGGCTGATCATGGCTGGCGAGGTCACGGTCAACGGCAAATTGTTCGACAAGCCAGGGATGCAAGTGAATGCTGACGCCGATGTGGTTTTGCGGGCCAAACCGCGCTTCGTCAGCCGGGGCGGAGAAAAACTCGACGCGGCGCTGACGGCTTTCGATGTGTCCGTCGCCGGGAAAATCTGCGCTGATCTCGGCGCCAGCACTGGCGGCTTCACAGATTGCCTGCTTCAGCATGACGTGGCGAAAGTCTACGCCATTGACGTAGGCTACGGCCAGATTGACTACCGGCTGCGGCAGGATCAGCGCGTGGTTGTCATGGAACAGACCAACGCTCGTTTTGTCGAAAGTTTGCCGGAGCCGATTGACCTGGTGACGATTGACGCCTCATTTATCTCGCTGCGGCTGCTGCTGCCCGTCGTGAAGCACTGGCTGGCGCAACAGGCCAGCGT
>DATGFK010000703.1:0-2315 GCA_035309185.1 Aggregatilineales bacterium | reverse complement strand
AGGGGCAACTCGTTATCGAGATTGGCCAGTCTGTTGCTACTTACTCTCCTTTCGAATGGCTCGAGTTTTGGTACCCATTCGATAAAACCGAAGATCTGCAGACTTGGACAAGAACCGCACTCGGCAAGAATCTACATGCTGAACCAACTCCAGGCGATTCTGCTCTCTGCCGCCATTCTTTGCGCTTGCGAGGCATGCGCGCAAAGCCCTGCAGAAGCCAACCGTTTCCAATCGAATGGTCCGGGTGGAGCAATTCAGCCATTGCCTCCAGACGTTGGCAATAGCGGGCAAGCAAGCCCGCCGATTGATAGTTCATCAACAGCTCAGACGAGCGGATCTTCTCAGCTACAGCCTGATGACCATGTCCTTTCCAGCGGTGAAATCCTGGGGTTGGGCTCCCTGCATAATCTTACACGGATTTTTGACCCCTCCCTGCAAGCCTCTCAATCAGCACAAACCGGGATGATAGTAGGGCAGATTATTTCAGTGACCAGCCTAGGTGGCAGTGTTGATGTGGCCGAGCGCTGGCGCCGGTATCGTCTGGCCATTGTATACAGCGGGTCCGAAACCTTGTATCAACCCTCCTATTTCGGTATCCATTATCTTCCTTATCATCGCGCTGGCATTTCACAAGATATCCTCTTCAATCGATGGACGGTACGGTTGCGCGATGATCTGCTGTATTCATTAGGATCAGGCTTCAGTGGGCTATTTACCGGGGGGGCCCCTCAGGCTGGACAGAACGGCATTTTGAATGGCATACAGCCGTCTTTCGTCCCCAGCGAAACCATCGAAACCGGCTTAGTGCGCCAGTTGAACAACACGACTGTCGGCGAGGCCGACTACTCTTTCAGCAGGCGGACAACACTGACGTTTGTTGGGTCATATGGGTTGCTGCACTTTCTTGACGCCGGTTACATCGACAGCTCGGACATTCACGGACGGTTCGGCTATAACTATGCCCTCAGTGCCAAGAACAGCATCGCTGTCACGTATGACCATGACAGAATGCGGTTTGCAGGAACAAACAGTCAAATACAAACCGATCTAACACAAATCGCCTTTGGCCGAAAGCTCACGGGGCGGCTAGCTTTCCAGTTAGCCTCTGGACCCGAACTTGTGCATCTTGAGAACTTTGGCCCCGTGAAAAGTACGCAGGTATCCTGGAGTGCCCTCAGCGCGCTAACATATGACTTGCACCGCAACCGCTACGCTCTTTCTTATTCGCATGCAACCACTGCTGGCTCGGGGGTTTTTGTTGGCAGCCAGACTGACACGATGACTTCCGTATTAAGCCGTCAAATCACGAACTCTTGGTCCGCCTCCTTGAATGGGGGATATGCAATAAATAGGAATCTCGTTCCTGTCGCAACGCTTGCCAACCGATTTGATAACTGGTATGCGGCCGCCGACATAAATCGACAGATCGGACGTCAACTCCGCTTAGGCCTGAATTATGAACACGCGCAGCAGAGCAGCGGCAGCACAGGGTGTCCAGTCATAAACTGCGGGCTGCCGGGATCAACAAGCCAGGTCGGACTCACGCTACAGTGGCACCCCGTAAACCCGGGTCGATGAGATCCTTCGGTAGTCTGCCTAGCAATGGCCACGCAGCCGATGGACGGACCGCCAATTTCACACTCAAGCCGCCGGTGCCACATAGTGGCAAATACACGCTTTGGTGGTTGCTGCTCTGTGCGTCGATTTCATTCGCTTGGCCCACACAAGCCGAACAATGGTCCGGCATCATTGCCTCGAACAGAGCGATTGACTGGTCCCATGCAGGCGTGGTCGGAGGAATTCCGACGCGCTCCAGAGTCTGCTCGACCTTAAGCCCTGGAGTGACCGCCGCCCAAATTAATGCGGCAATCGCGGGTTGTTCAAGCGGCCAAACCGTATTTCTTCGCCCCGGTACGTACAAGGTCGCCGGCATCGATTTCAATGGCAAGGGTAATGTGACCCTGCGGGGTGCGGGTGCAGATCAGACATTCGTTATTTCAATGAGTAGTGCAAACTGCCAGGGGCTTACTTCAGGCATTTGCTTGGATAGTGCCGATAACAATTCGAGGTGGGGAATATCCAATCTCACCAACTGGACTGACGGCTATGCTCGAGGGACCACAACCATCACCCTCGCGAGCGTGCCTAACCTCAAAGTCGGAAATATCATCGTTCTCGACCAGCTTGACGACGACGCGAACGGCGGCTGCGACTCAGGCGGCATCATCATCAGCATGGTAACCACTACGTGTAGGCCCTGCGGTTCTGGAATTGGAGGCCCATTTTCTCTCGAAGGTAATTTCGGCGGAGCCCAA
>DATGFK010000702.1:0-2865 GCA_035309185.1 Aggregatilineales bacterium | reverse complement strand
TGGAACGGATGCCTGCCTGAAAATAGTTCGTAGGCGACCACGCCGACAGCGTATAGATCGCTGGACTCCGAGGCGCTGTTCCCTGTCAGCAGTTCCGGGGCCATGTAAGCCAGCGTCCCGGATGTAGACGTTTTGTCGCCCTGGTGTTGTTCGTGAACGATAGCCAGGCCGAAATCCAGCACTTTTAGCTGCCCGTTGGCGACCAGGATGTTGGCCGGTTTGAGGTCACGATGCAGGATTCCCCGGCGATGTAAGTATTTCAGCGCCTGCAATATATCCACCAGCGCCTGGAGTTTCCCGTCGGTGGATAAGTCCAGGCAATATTCGGTTACAGTGACCGGGTTTTCCAGCAGATCCATTGTAAAGTACGGGAGACGTTGGGCGTCGAATCCGTAGTCGAGTACGCTAATGATGTGCGGATGGCGCAGTGAGGCCAGCAGTTGGAATTCTTGTGCCAATGCCAGACGTTTGTCAATACTGCGGCTGGTCGAAGAAAGTACGCTATCGGCAGCAGGGTCAATCACCTGCTTGAGCGCGATATTTTGTCCAGACAGGCGATCTGTGGCGCGGTAAACGATGCCCATTCCGCCTTTGCCAATCGGGTTTTGAATCAGATAGCGCTCGTTGATGAGCGTAATGTTTACGTCCATGATGGAAAGTCCTGTAATGCTTCCTCTGAAATACGATGGCCTATTTTTTTAACGGGATCACCAGATCATACGGCACATCGGTCAGGTCGTGCAACGTGCCGCTGCTGTCCAGGTAAACCGTATCTTCAATGCGCACGCCGTAGCCTTTTTCGGGGTAGTACAGACCCGGCTCAATGGTAAAGACGTTGCCTGCCTGGAGATGGTCCGTCCCGGCAGCACGGAATGCTGGCGATTCATGGACGTTGAGGCCAACGCCGTGGCCCAGGCTATGCACATACCCTTCCTGCGTTCCAGGAAGGGTGCGGGGAGTCGCATGACCATGTTCCTCGAAGATGTCGCAGACCATATCCTGATACTTTGCCGTCTGGTCTCCCGCTTTGACCGACTCTCGAACGACGTCAAAGGCCTGTTTTACCTGGTCGTAGAGCCTTTGCAGATCATCCGGTGCGTGGCCGATGCACCACGTCCGCGTCATGTCGTGGAAGTAGCCACTCTCCATCATACGCGGAAAGATGTCGAATACGATGCTCTTGCCCACTTGAAGGGTTTCCGAGTCTTCGCCCTGGCTGTGCGGAATGCCAGCGTCGCGGCCCTGGGCAAAGATACAGCCGTCGGGATCGTCCAGGCCGAGTTCCGCCTCACGCCGCCGAATAAAGGCTTTCACATGCCCGATGGTCAAGCCATTACCCTCTGAATCGACCACCTGGCCGTTTTGCTCCCGGTGACTGGCAATGAAGTCCCATGTGTCCAGGACCACCTGGCTGGTCAGTTTCCCTGCCGCCTTCAGTTCCTTAAGCTCGTACTCGTCTTTGGTCGTGTAAGCCCGCATGAACAGGTCATTGGCAGCGCTTTCCAGGACAATTTCGAGATTGGGGATGCAGTCGTGAATGGGGAGCAGCATTTGCAACGTGCTGCTGACGTCCGCCACGCCGAAAAAGGCGACCCGCCCCGTGATCTCAAAGCGGCGCAGCATGGCACAAAACAGGTCACGCTTTACCTCCGGCCCCGGGCCGTTGTATTTCTGGACAAGGTCATGCTCGCCAAAGTCGAACTGCGTGTAAACTTGCAAGCCACTGTGAGCAGCCTCGCCACGTTCCATCGCCGATTGGATTACGAACACAGGCGCTTCGCCGCGTTTTTTGAACAGATGGCCGACGGCCTTGGAGCGCCGTGTTAAGTAGTCCCGGTAAGGATTCGGTGCTTTGTCGCCCAGGATGACAATCGAATCCAGGTTGTATTCCGCCATCAGGCGGTCAATATCAGAATGCATGGGTTTCTCCCAAAAATCTATAATAATCCCGAAAAAGACAATAATAACCCAACCCGATGAAAGGGTGATGGAGGAGAGCAGATCAACGCACAGCCACGGCGTCGTGCTCGATCAGCCAGCTCAACGATTCTTGCACCGCCTGGAAAGTACTGTAGCGCGGGTGATAATCAAGGAGACGCTGTGCTTTGGCGATACTGCAATTGGGGCTGTGTGCAATGTGATCCCAGGTCGCCTGTGAATCTTCAGGCGAGACAGTCTTTTGCCAGTCCTCCCAGGGTAAAAAGCGCAGTTTGGCGTCATGGCCGAACCACCGGCTGACTGATTCTGCATAGCCTCGCAACGTTACAGCAGCGGGCGATACCACGTGGAAGTTCTCGCCAACGGCGCTGCGCCAGTTCACTATCGCCTGGAAGAAGGCCTGGGCCACATCATCCGCATGGACGTGGTGAACGGTTTCCATGCCCAGGTTTGGCAAGGTCAACTCTCCACCCTGCGCCAGTGTTGCAAATACCTGTGTGTTGAAATTGCCCTGCGGATTGAGAGGCGCCCATCCGGGACCAACAATGTGTCCTGGCATCAGCACCGTCGCAGGGAAACCGCTACGGCGGGCTGCGCTCAATAAATAGGTTTCAATAGCTTCCTTGTGGATGCCGTACTCGCCAAATGGATGACGTGGCTGCGCTTCGACGGTAGGCACCTGCACGCTCGGCCCATGTGCCCAGATCGTGCCGCAGTGAAGAAAGTGTTGAATCTCGCCGCGCAGTGCCTCGACGAGGTGATGTGTGCTATCGAGCGTGAAGGAGATCATATCAACTACCACATCGCCCTTGAGATCGCGGATTCGCGGGCCGAACGTCCCGGCCTGTTCCTCTGCTGCGCGGTCTGCGACGACAATTTGCCTCACCGATTCCCAGGCAGCGTTGGGCAGATACGCCCGACTCTGTC
>DATGFK010000701.1:0-2253 GCA_035309185.1 Aggregatilineales bacterium | reverse complement strand
CCTGCCGTTAGCAGCCGTCGGATTGGCGCTGGTTATGGCTGGAGCAATGGCAACGCATCTTCGCCGCACGGAATATTGGCACATGGTCGTAAACCTGATCTATCTTGGCCTGGCAATGTTTCTTGCCTACGGCAAGCTGGTTGGGTTTGCAGTTTAGGCTTCCAGTGCGATACCCGAAGTATCCTATAAACTGGCAACGTCTAACCCTTACATACACTGGAGGCGAGGGCCAAGCACCACGATAACACGCGGTTCAAAGCCAGCTCTAGATTTTGCCGATCACCAGCGGAACCAGCGGCGGCAAGCTGCGCCCAAGCAGGATCATGGCATCCATGACCGGTGGGAAGCGGGCGATCAGATGGTACAGAAGTGTTGAGCGCTTGATCTCGGTACCCAGGTCGCGCCGCCACAACTGATCGTAGAGCGCCAGGCCATGCGCGCTGACATCTCCAGCCTGGATGGCGGCGACGGCAGCTTCCGCCGCCCGTTTCCCGGTCAGAATGGCCTGGTAAATCCCTGCCCCCGTCAGCGGGTCAACGAAGCCACCTGCGTCACCGGCCAGCAGCGCCCCGTCATAGGTGCGTCGCTGGTCGAGAATGTTCAAGGGAACCTGCCACGCCTTCAGATCCGTCACAGCATGGCTGCCCACGCGCCGCTTGACCTCGGATGACTGCATGTAGCTGTCCAGCATGTCCGGCAGGGAGGCATGAAGCTGGCGATAGGTGTCGGCGCGCATCCCCACGCCGATATTGGCGCGGCGCTTGCTCATCGGGAAGAACCAGGCGTAGCCGGGCTGTATCTCCCGCAAGAAAACCAGATCCATGGTCGGTTCCAGGTCAACATCGCTCTCGACGTAGCCCCGTAGGGCGACGGCGCGGGCCTCGTCGGGACGAGCAGCGCCGCCCAGCGCGCGCGCAATGACGGACGTTGCGCCATCGGCAGCGATCACGACCCGGCTGCGAAAGGTTTCGCTCGTTTTGCCCTGTTTTGCTGTGACTCCAACGACTTGCCCCTCTTCGAGGAGCGGAGCGCTAACGGCCATCTGGCAGAACTCTGCCCCGCTGGCGAGGGCATGTTTGTATAGGGCGTGGTCGAAAACATAGCGCGAGACAATGGCGGAATTGCTATCCTTTTTCTGCGTGAGCGCCAACTTGAGACTTCTTCCGCGCGGCCCCTGGACGAATACGTGCGCCATCGGCAGGACATCTTCCGGGCTAAAGAGCGGCATCCCTAGCTCGTTCAGGATATGGAAGCCGTGAGCGGGAACCGCATCGCCGCAGGCCTTCTCGCGGGGGAAGCCTTCACGGTCTATGAGCAGCGTCCGCAGCCCGGCCTGTGCAAGGACCATTGCCGCAGTGCTGCCCGCCGGGCCAGCCCCGGCCACGATCACGTCATACATAGCCTTATCCTGTTTAAGTGAGGTTAATAGGGATCATCGGCGCATCAGTATAACATGTCCAGGCGATTAGGAACTTGGTACTACTGAGCGTATCTTAAGTTGCCCAGCTTCGGTAAGGGCGGATGTACATAGATGACCGCTTAAGTCAGGAGATAGTAGTCCATGTCCAAAAGGCTTTTTCTAGGCACACTGATCTCAGGTCTCATCATGACAATGGTTTCTCTGGGCGCGCAGATGAGTTCAGCCCAGGGTACGACGGCCAGCCCTACCGCCACCGGCGCCAGCAGTGACGATGGCCCAACGGTATCAATTCAGGTAACAGGGACAGTGGTGTCTATTACGCCCCAATCGCAGAATAATGGCGAAAGCGTCTATCTCGTTACGCTGTCAGACGGGACGCAGATTCTGGTCAACCCTGCCACGCAGGGCGCGAGCAATTTTGTCGTCGGACAGACCGTCACCGTGATCGGCGAGTTGGACGACAGCCAGGACAGTGGCAGTATCCTGGTCGCCAAGACGGTAACACCTGGCACGGCTGGTTCGCCCACTGCCACAGGATCACCTACCTCAACACCGACTGCGACAGCGACGGCTACAGCAACTGCCACCGCCACTGCGACAGGGTCGATCACGCCTACTGCGACGGGAACGCCCGCCGCCACGCAGGAGGGCTGCGGCGGTATACCTGTTGCGACCAAACTAGCGAACGCTTTCGGCGTCAGCGTAGACGAGATCATGGGTTGGCATTGCGGGACAACCGACGGCCATCACTATGGCTTCGGCGAGATCGCCAAGGCCTACCTGCTGGCGGCCAAAGTCGCGAAAACAACTGGTCAGTCGCCTGCTGACTTCTT
>DATGFK010000700.1:0-4814 GCA_035309185.1 Aggregatilineales bacterium | reverse complement strand
AGAATCCGATCAGAATGGCATTCTGCCAGGTCATGAAGGCACCACGCAGCATCGCGGAGAATGCGCGCTGGCTTATTTCGTCAGAAGGACGTTTATCTATTGCCATATTCTCTCAAAACTGTTCTCAGCTTGTCGCGCTTGAACCGCCCAGACCGAGACGTTTCTTGCGTTCCTCAAGCTGGCTATCAATTGTTCCTTTTTCAAGCACGTCGTCAATCTGGCCTTGCAGGCGCGTGCTTGCCATTTCGATGCTGGCGTCTTCCTGGTCAATCCGGGCGCGGATAGAGTCGGCAATGTTGCGTACGTCAGAATCGCCCACCCCGGACAGATCGTTCAGGCTGCGGATGGTCTTGTTGGTTGCGGACTTCGCCTCGGCCAGTTCCATCAATGCTTGCAGGTGTTCACGTTCCTGCTTGATCGTCGTCAGGCGTGCTTCCAGCTTCAGTTTGGCGTCGAGCATCCGTTGGTATTCGTTTTGCTGCTGCTGCCACTGCTCGTAATATTCCTGGGCAAGCTGCTGCTTCGTATTCAGGTCGGCCTGTGCCGCTGAGGCCAGGTCTTGCTTCCCGCGTGTGAGCAGCGTATCAATGTCGCGGTCAAGTTTCTCGGCAGCCGCAGAGATTTCGTCGTATTTGCGCTTGAGCGTTTTGACCGTGCCACCGATGGTCACGGTAGCATCTTCGAGGCTGTCCAGGTTGCGTTCAGCCTGGCGGACATATTCGTCCATGACCTTCATCGAATTGGCCTTCAACGCACTATCCACCAGCGAATGAAGGTTGGCGGAAATGAGCGTATTGACCTTATCCAATACTGACTGTGCCATCGGGTAACTCCTTTGCAAAAGTTAGTAGACCGAATGAACCTGGCGCAATTATATCCAAAAAGCCGAACACACGTACATATTCTACGCGCAAGACATTATGGAGTTGCGTTTCGCAAGCCGGGTTGAATTTCTTCCAGTTGGAGCGTAGCCACCAATTCAACGTGATAGGTCTGCGGGAACATGTCCACTGGCTGCACGTCGAGCAGGCGGTAGCCGTGAGTGGAGAGCCGTTTCACATCGCGGGCGAAGGTGGCCGGGTCGCAACTGACGTAGACGATCTTGCTCGGCGCCAGCCGTGCCAGTTCGTCGAGGGCCTTCCCTTCGATCCCGGCGCGGGGCGGGTCAACGACTGCCGCGTTGTAATGCTCCTGAATCTGCGCTAGCGCGCCCTCCACGTCACCTTCGATCAGGTCAACGTTTTCCAGGTCGTTCAGGTTGAACTCGGCATCATCCACAGCCGTCGGATAGCTTTCTATGGCCGTGACCAGTGACGCCTGCGCTGCGATGAAGGCGCTGAACAATCCGACGCCGGAGTAGAGATCAAGCACTGTCTCTGTTCCTTTCAGCGCCAGCCGCGTGAGCACCTGGTCAACCAGCACCTCAGCTTGCGGCAGATTCACCTGAAAAAAGCTGCCCGCCGTTACCCGGAACGGGCGCCCGCGAATCGTGTACTGCACATGGGGCGACCCGACCAGCGTAAAGGGCGATTCGTCGGCGGATAGAAAATTGACGGACGCGGGAATGTCGCTTTCGACTTCGGGCGGGGCATCGTCCTCCGTGCTCAGGATCACGCTGCGATCCTCGCCATCCGAGCCGACCTGGAGCTTTACCTGGGTCAGCCCGGCCAGGGCTTCCAGGTCAAGCGATTCGAACAGATCGAACAGTTCTGGACGAATAATGTGGCACTCCTGGATTGGGATCACGGTCTGGTCGTCAGTGGAGACGAAACCCAGTTTCCCCTCAGCGGTCAGGTGCAAGGTTACGCTTGAGCGATACTGCCAGGGATCAGGGCTGGCGATGGTCGGATTTACGGTCACGTCCGGCAGGCCGCCGATGCGCGCCAGTTGATCGCGCACGACTTCTTGTTTGAATTCAAGCTGGGCTGCATAGTCAATATGCTGCCAGTGGCAGCCGCCGCAGCGTCCCGGCCCAAAGTGCGGGCAGCGCGGCGCAACTCTGGCTTCCGAGCCTTCGAGGAGCGTCACGCCCTGGGCGTAAGCAAAACGGCCCTTATCCTGGCTGATCCGTGCCGTGATGCGCTCGCCGGGAATGGCATAGGGAACAAAAATCGCGCGCCCCTCATGGCGTCCAACAGCGCTGCCGCCGTAGGCCATGCCGGTCAGTTCAAGCTCGAACTCGGCTACATCACTCGTTTCAGATTGAGTCACATTCATGAGCCTTTACAAATACACTATTCTGTTGCGCTCTTTCATCAGAATTGAAGATAGTCATCAACACTAGAATCTAAGGGGTAAAGCTTCTGTGGGCGGAATAGTAACAATGACTGGATTCTCAAAAGGGTCGATCATTGGTGGAATAGCCGAGACAAATAGCACAATGCCCATCAACAGAATCAGGCAAGTAACGACAAAGGAAATTGCTACAAGTCTAACTGATCGTGACGTCTTCGACATGGAATCTCCAAACAGGACCTGTCACGAGAATAGCCCTCAGTTCATTACTTACATTCAGGTGGCGAGTATATCACTTATCTACCCTTGCGATGAGGTTATATTCCGCGCTGACCGGCGTCAGGGCGAAATCGAAAGTGCTTTGACCCACGCTGATCACGTAGGGCTGCGCGGCATTGACGCTCACGTCGAGTGTCCCTTTTTTGAGGTTTTCGCCGCTAATCTCGGCGATTGGCTTAAGTTCGCCCTGATCGATCACGTTAACCGCTACGGTCGGCGTGAAGACCCCGGAGGTTTTCTCATAGCCCAACGAAAAACTGCTGCCCGTCTGGAAACTGTAATATTGAACCTGATCGCTGCTTGTTTTGTCGGGAAGTGTTGCGCCGTCAAGGAGCGGCGTTGCCAGCGCCAGGCTCAAGGCGAATTTACCCTTCAGGCCAGGCGAATCAGGGTTGTCGGCTGTCTGGTGCGTGGCAACGATGGTATACGTGCCATCCGCGCTAAGGGCCACCGCCAGCACCGCGCGGGTGATGGCAAGTTGATTGGAGGTATCCACGATTGCCTTGCCGGAGGAATCGAGCAAATTGATCTGCGGGGCAAGGCTGCTGTCTACGCCGTCCTGGGCCAGCGTGATGATGACGATGTCCTGTGACTTTCCGCTAAACGTGTACTGTACCGCTTCTGTGGCCGGCGTGAGTTCGCCCGAGGTCGTTATGCCATAGCTGAGTGTTCCCGCAACAGCCTGCGCTTTAGCGCTGCTTGAGCAAACGAAGGCCAGCACAGCCAAAAGACAAACGAAGGCAAACCGGCGCATGGATTTGAGTTCCTTCCTCGTAGCGTTGATGCCACAATACGGATGACTGGTTGTGCTACTTACAGCCATTCATTCCTTCTGGCTGTTACGCGCAGTCGCCAGCCTTGCAATCGTCTCAATGGCAATTGCAGAGACGGCGCTCCCGTAGTCCAGGTCTATGTTATCCAACGTATCATGCGAATCGTGATAGCCCTCGCGATTGATGTCGTAGTTTTCCATAACCAGGATTCCGGGTATGCCTACGTCGGAGAAAATCTGTCCATCGGTGTTGTAAAGGGAACTCCGGGGATTGTCAGCGGTTCGCACTTCACCGTGCAGAAGTGGATGGAGTGCTATGGCAGGCATCGTGATCCCATCCGCGCTGCGCTTACCCCGCCCCTTACCACGCCGATCCCCCTGGCGATTCCATTGCGGTGCATTGCTATTCCAGACCATCGTAGCCAGGTGCGCCTGCTCCGCGACATGGAAAGCCTCGGCGCTTTTGCCTGGCGAGATTTGAAAAATGTCCTGGGCATCATCGCGGTTATGGGCGATCATATCCATCACGAGCAGGCCCACCACGCGCGTCTCAGAGAGATCAAGCCAGTTCTTGTCGTGTGGGTTTGCTGGTTTGTCATCACCGCCGCCAAGCCGCATCCAGAGCTTACGCTCTACCAGGAGTTGCGAAAAATGCCTGGCCCCCAGGCAGTCCGCCGGGAATTCCTCGCCTGTCAGGTGCAGCAGCCACACATCGCGTTCCAGGCGACCCTCCCTGGCGAGTTTTAAGAAGATCGGCGCGGCCTGGAGCAGGGTTGCCGTCGCAGAGTGGTTGTCGTCGGCGCCTGCTGCGGAGAGCCTGGCGCCAGAACCCCCGCGTGAAGGCTCGAATACATCTTCCATGTAGGCAGTATCGTAATGATCGGCCATGACGACGGCTTCATGGCGATTCTTGCCGGGGATAACAAGGAGGATGTCACGCTCACGAGTTTCGTTCTCCTGGTTGCTGCGCCAGCCGCCATATTCAGGAAAGTCGAAATCCGTCTTCCAGCGGAAAGGTAAATCGCCACACACGGCAGGCTGACTCCCCAGCCTGGCTTCAGCGATAGCTTGGCGGTGACGGGCGATCAAATAGTCGCCCAGCGCGTCCAGGTCACGCTGCGGATGAACGAGCCTGGCTCGCGTCTGTGGGTCGTCCACGACATCGGCGTTGTCTTTGTTGACGTACAGACCGTGAGAAAGCAAGGCAATGTCGTTCCACCAGGCTTCCTCAAAGGGGCGCGTCGCCGTCTCGTCATAGGTGATCGGTGTGGGCACTTGCGGCTCAGAGATTTCAAGTAACCCCTGTAGTTTGGTGCGAATAAGGTCGGCTTTGTGGGCTGCATTGGCCCGCGAAGGCAGTTCGTTGAACCATTCCTCGAGGGTATCGTGTTTGGCAGCGCGCAGCAGGTCGCGTGCGAGAGTGGGCCGCAGACGACGTTTGCTTAAAGTATGGTTATCCAGCAGGGAAAGAATGTCCAGGGCAGTCTGGTGCTTGTAGTGATCGTGCCCAGATTCAAAGTCGTGCAAT
>DATGFK010000699.1:0-3698 GCA_035309185.1 Aggregatilineales bacterium | reverse complement strand
AGTCCCGCACACCTGCTGCCATCTGTTCAAGCGTCGCCTGGGCTGTTTTCAGCAAATCCATCGCGTTTTCCCATTCCTGGCGGTGCATGGCCCGGATCGCGTTAGCACAGTGACGGGTCAAAACTCGCGCCAGGGTCAGTGTCGCTTCCCTTACTGTATGCTTCGCGTCTAGAGTTGTGCGGATACCTTCAGCGATGGCTTCCAGATTGTCCAGCATAGTTCATCAATTCTTTCTTGGGTGGTAGTAATGCTCAGGGAATAAGGTCGAAAGTGCCTGTTCAAACAGCACCATTTGATGGTTGTAGTAATCTTCCATCTCCGGAATGAGTTTGCCATCCCGCCAGCATTGGGCGTATAGTGCGGATTCCATGGCCTGCATCTCCTCGTAGGATTTGGCAGCCATGTAGGGGTTGTCTTCTACGTCAAAATCATCTTCTGGTTCGGGTCGAGCGACCATCGCACCATCTCCCCTCAATATTTGGAAAAGCCTACCAGGAATTTATGAGCTATTGTACAGTCGTTACAGGTCGGACAAAAGAGCCGAAAGGTTATTTTCCATGAAAACTATTCAAGCCATCCACACAAAAACGATTATTGAGCCGTTTCGGATACGATCCGTGGAGCCGATCCGCTTCACGACTTACGAAGAGCGCAGTGCAGCCCTGTCCCGTGCTGGGTATAACCCATTTATGTTGCGCGCCGACGACGTGCTGATCGATCTATTAACTGACAGTGGAACCGGGGCCATGTCGTCCCAGCAGTGGGCAGGCATGATCGCCAGTGACGAATCCTATGCGGGCGCAAAGTCATTCTATCGCTTTGAGGCCGCCGTGAAGGACATTACTGGCTTCAAACATGTGATCCCAACTCACCAGGGCCGCGCCGCCGAACATATCCTGGTCTCCAGCACCATCAAAGCGGGTCAGGTCGTGCCGAATAATAACCATTTTGATACCACGCGCGCCAACATCGAACATGTCAGCGCCGAGGCGCGCGATCTGGTGATTCAGGAGGGGCGCCAGCCGCAGACGATTCATCCCTTCAAAGGCAATATAGACCTGGATGCCCTTCGCAAGACCATTGAAAGCGTGGGCAAAGCGAATATCCCGTTCGTGATGATTACCGTCACCAACAACTCCGGTGGTGGGCAGCCAGTCAGCATGGCGAATATCCGCGCCGCAAGCGCCATCGCACATGAATACGGCTTACCGTTCATCATTGATGCCTGTCGTTTCGCGGAGAATAGCTGGTTTATCAAGCTGCGTGAGGAAGGCTACGCCGATAAGGCGCCCATTGACATCGCGCGGGAGATGTTTGGCTATGCCGACGGCTGCACGATGAGCGCCAAGAAAGACGGCATGGCGAACATCGGCGGATTCCTGGCCCTGAACGACGACGACGTGGCAATGAACTGCCGTAACATGCTGATCCTGACCGAAGGATTTCCGACTTACGGTGGACTGGCGGGCTACGACCTCGAGGCCATTGCGCGCGGCCTATACGAGGCGCTCGATGAAGGTTATCTGCGTTACCGTATTCGCTCCATCGAGTACCTTGGCGAAAAACTGATTGCCGTCGGGATTCCCATCGTTCGCCCCACAGGCGGTCACGCCATCTATATTGATGGTCGGTCTATGCTGAGCCACATCCCCGACAGCCAGTATCCAGCCTGGTCTTTGAACAACGCACTGTACCTGGTCGGCGGCGTACGGGGTGTCGAAGTGGGATCGGTCATGTTTGGTAAGCAGCCGGATGGTTCGGAAAAGGCTGCGGCAATGGATCTGGTACGGCTGGCCTTTCCGCGCCGGGTCTATACCCAGAGTCATGTGGATTACCTGTCCGAAATCCTGATCGGCATTCACGAGCACCGCGACGAAGTGCAAGGCCACCGCCTGCTGTGGCAGGCCCCGCTGCTGCGTCACTTCACGGTCCGGCTAGAGCCAGTGGGCTAAACGGGATTTCGAATTAACCCGGCGGCAGAATGAGACGGGCCAGCCCGTCTATCACCAGTTCGTAGAAGATCACCGCTCTTTCGGCGTCAAGTTCGGGCAGGTTCTCAACCATCCACTCGTCGGTGGCGGAATCTACACCCCGCACGAGCGCCAGCAGCAGATCGTCGGGCAAATCGGTGCGGATGACCCCAAGGGTCTGTCCGCGCTCCAAAAACATCTTGAAGAAACCCATCGCGCGGTTCCATAAATCCGCCAGCAATGGGTTCGAGCGAGCTTCCTGCGATAGCCGGGTGCTGGCCTTCCATACAGTTAACTTCCAGGGGTCTTCGAGATAGGTGGGGATGGTCTGACGAAAGACAGCCTTGATGCTTGACCAGAATGTCTCGGCAGTCAAGCGTTCAAGTTGCACCCGAATGATACCCTCGAAAGATTGCCAGGAGAGATCAAGAGGCTGTGAGGCGGGCAATTCTGGGAAAATGTTAATCTCGCCCAGCATCCGCCTGACGTAGAACTCGGCGGCGGTGACGAGCAGATCCGCCTTGTCGTCAAAATAGTAGTATGCGGCGCCCTTGCTGACCTCTGCCTGCTCCAGGATGCGGTTCATGGATGCTTCATCATAGCCGAAGGTGGCGAATTCTTTGGCTGCGGCTTCCATGATCTGTTCTCGCTTTTCCACAGGTAGTTTGTTGAAGCGGGGGCGGGGCATGGTCGAAAAATCCTTTCCACTTTGTTACAAAGTTGCAACTTCCGAGCAATTGATTCTAAAGCAAAATAGTCATACCATATACACAGACTACTAACTTATACCATATGGTCTAACTCTATGATATAGTCTTGTGGTGCGCTCTACCGGTCATGTGCAAAACCTGACAAATGTCACTTGATAGATCGATTGACTCGCCTACAATTAGATTTACCTAAATCGTAATTTGTAACAACCTTTAATGACCGTGCTGACCTGGAAAGTGAGTGTAGCGTAAAGGAGGAGATATGTGGAGACGCATTCTGGCAATCACACAGAAGGAAACTATTCAACTGGCCCGTGATCGCGCGACGCTGATCGCGCTCATGGTTGGCACGTCCGTGGAACTCATCCTCTTTGCTGCCGCCATTCACACGGACATCAAGCATATCCCGATGGTCGTGGCCGACCAGAGCTTGAGCGCTGAGAGCCGGTCATACTTGCGGGCCTTCGTACAATCAGACTCCTTTGATATTGTCTCAACCGTTTCAAATCAATCCCAGGTGGTTCAGGCCATAGATGGCGGGCAAGCCAGCCTGGGAATGGTCATCCCACCGGATTTTGCTCAGCGCGTGGCGCAGCGCAATGCAACCGTGATGCTGCTGGTAGATGGCTCCAGTTCATTCACGAGCCAGTCGTCCTACAACGCTGCTAACGCCATTTCTCAGCAGTATGCGGTCAGCCTGGTCAGCGTGGCGGGTCAAACGGGCAGTCCCCTGAATCCACATATCCAGATTCTGTACAACCCCGATCTGAAAGACCTGTGGTTCATCACGCCTGCCTTCCTTGCCATGCTTCTGCAAGCTATTGCGCAAAACATGACAGCCCTTTCCATCGCCCGCGAACGCGAAATAGGTACCATCGAAGCGATCCTGGTCACGCCGATCCGCCCCTTTGAACTGGTGATTGCCAAAATGATCCCGAATCTGGTACTGGCCTTTACCAATGCGGTCACACTGCTCATCGTGGGCGTGGTTATCCTGGGGGTGCCATTCCGGGGCAGC
>DATGFK010000698.1:0-7347 GCA_035309185.1 Aggregatilineales bacterium | reverse complement strand
CCAATCCTGTGTGCCGGTCACAGGGGAACTGTATGACGTGTTGATCACATTCCCGGCCCTGTCGTACTGATCGACCCAGATTTGGGCGCCGTCCTGGTCAACGTTATCCGTCTTGACCCAGGTCGCGGCGAGATAAGCCTTGGTAGGGTCTATTTTGATTCGTGGATCGTTACCCCTGATCAGTTCGTAACCAGTTTGTTCAATCGTATTCAAAAAGCCGTTGTCAATGCCTACGGCGTATTCACTCTCGAAGCTCATGGCGCTGTTACGGCCAATAGTCGAAGGTAATCCTCTGGCGTGATAATCGGGATTGCCGTACGCGGCGCGGGTCAGGCTATCATAAAATGGCAGATAGACGAAAAAGCTGGACGTTGTTACCGACAGAAACTTTGCGGGATTTTGTGCCCGCAAGTAGTGGACGGGCTGATTTTCAACGGTATCTACCGTATCCGTACCGGCCACCCGATGCCAGTTGCCTAGAACGTCCAGGCTTGAGAACAGGCTGACCAGAAGCAGCAGGATCAAGGCAGCCTGGGGAAGGAACACGGTTCCAAAACTGCGACGGTTCAGCGTTTTGATGTAGGTCAGCAACTGAAAAATAAGGTTGTCCAGCCAGATGACCGCGATGATGGCAACCCACGGACTGGCCGCCGCCATCACCCGGCCTACAAAGCGCCACTGTTCCAGAAAGGGTACGTTGTCATACAACCATCGGACGCCAATCGTTCCTTCCTGACCCCACGCTGTAAAAAACAGGATTGCCAGGGCGCCTGGAACGATGATGCGCCAGTCTCCCAGGCGTTGAAAGCGGCGGATCGGCAGCACGATCAATTGCAGGAAGACCAGTACAAGGGCAAACAGCGGTGGCAGAATGTAGTGGTAGTAAATGGCTGTGATGCCAAGCTGCGGATCGCTAGAAGCGATGACGGTTGAAAAGTAGAAAGTCAGCATGGTCGAAAAATCGTAGGAGTTGGCAAGGCTCTCCTTCGGATGATCGACCAACCCGCTGGTTGCCACCTGCGGCAGAACGCGGATCGCACAGACGCCGATGACCATGACGCCAGCCAGAAGCAATCGTTTGAGCATCCAGCGATCCACCTGAACCCTGCGCGTTTGAGGGTCCCACCAGACAATGGCAAAGACTGAGACCGCCAGCGCAACAATGGCTGTCGTCAGGGCATACCAGAATGTTCCTGCAAAGATCAGCAGCATCGTTGAAACCACCAGTAAGGCAATCGGCCAGCGTCGCGGGATGTACAGGGTGCCAATCAAGCCAGCAATGACCCACGGCACATAAGCCTGGCTCAGCCCCATCTGGTAAAAGCCCATCCCGATTGCACCGGCCACGCTGCCACTGCCGCCAAGCAGCAGCCCAAGCATCACCCGTGACACCCAGCCGAGCCGTAAAACACGCCCTAACACCCATCCGCCGACTGCCAGCAGCAGGATGTTCAACATGACCCCCGTCTTTCCGCCTTCGACAGCGCCCTGCCATATAATCGGCAGGGACATCAGGGGATTCAGGATGAATGAAAACGGGTTCTCAAAGAGCGGTTCGCCGGAGCCGATAAAAGGATTCCAGAGGGGGATAGAGCCGGTCCTGTGATAAATGACCGAGGCTACTGCGCCGCTGCTCACCAGGTACGAATATTCACCGCCGCGAATACGCTGCGTGCCAGATGGATCTCGCACTATCGCTGTGAAATTCATTACCAGGATGAGGATGATGGCAATTTCCAGGATTGCCGACAATAGGCTAATTTCCGGCAGATGATAAGAACGTCGGGTAGGCGAGATCACAGGCACATATCCCTTTTACATCATGAAGATAATGTTGTTCCCACAAGGACGCTTCAGGCTAACTCAGACAGAACTTTAGCACAGGATTCCGCCAGACATGAAATTTCTAGTCCAACTGCCAGGAATTCAATTGAGCGTTATCGTTGGATGACCAGCAAAATAGATTGTTTTCACTGTAAGGATGGGCAATCGATCGCCAACTACTTGACAAAAAATAGGAAGTCCCCTAAAGTATATCCGTAACGAATATATCTGCGAAGAATATATCCGGGGATGATGTAATTCGCTTTTTCTCAAACTCAAGACTTTTTTTCCAAAATCGAATAGTCGGCCATTGATGATGCTGGCATTGCCAAAAAACGTTGCCACCGTTGGCGAACATCCGTGGTACTCTGCCAAAGGCTTTGCCACTGGTCCCCATGTGAGTCAAGTTAAATCAGCACGAGGTTTCAAAATAGCGATGAGTTTTTCAAAAAGCCCACGGGTAGATGATTTGGATGGGTCCAAAAATATGGACGCGTCTCTGGCTCCCCTCCTGAACACTGATAATTCCGCATCGATGGCCGCGACCCAGGCAGCTCGCAGGCGGCGCAGGCTGACGATCAATCTCCTTCGAGTCCTCGTGTTCGTCGTCATTATCGCTTCCTGGGAAATCACCACGCGAATCCAGATTCCCGACAACACTATCCAGGGCTTTCATTATCTGGTTGACCCGTTTTTCTTCGGCCAGCCGTCAGGTATCGTCGCCCAATTCTGGGAT
The DNA here is from genome assembly GCA_035309185.1 of Aggregatilineales bacterium. Lineage (GTDB taxonomy): Bacteria > Chloroflexota > Anaerolineae > Aggregatilineales > UBA2796 > DATGFK01. The sequence goes on along the minus strand of DATGFK010000698.1, from coordinate 4,787 downwards.
TGGGTTCAGAACGGGACAGCTCAGGGGCCGCTCATCGAACAGATCGGGGTCACCTTGGAGGAGACGATCCTTGGCTTTATCGCCGGTGTCGTGCTGGGCATCATCCTTGGCGTGACATTGGGACGCATTCGAATCTTGGCCGACGTGCTGGGGCCATATATCAAAATGGCAAATTCTATTCCGCGCGTCGTACTGGGTTCTATCTTTATCATTGCGCTGGGCCTGGATATTCAATCCAAAGTCGCACTGGCAGTTGTCCTCGTCTTCTTCGTAGTGTTTTTCAATGCGTTTCAGGGCGTGCGCGAGGTTGACCGAAACCTGGTCGCCAACGCAAGAATATTGGGTGCTACGCCGTGGCAAATGTCCACACAGGTGATCTTGCCTTCGGCATTAAGCTGGATTATTGCCAGCCTGCATACCAGCTTTGGTTTCGCATTGGTGGGTGCCATTGTTGGTGAGTATATGGGTGCCGAGTATGGACTTGGCCTGGTCATTCACACCGCGCAAGACACTTTCCACGCCAACGGCGTATTTGCGGGCATGACGATCCTGGCGGTAGTAGCCCTCGTCTGTGAGGCGCTCATCACGATGCTCGAAAACCGATTGCTGAAATGGCGGCCTACTCCCATCAGCGACATCACGTTCTAGCGTGCTTATGAACTATCGTAAGCGCTGATGTTGAGATTTGAATTTCGTGCAAACAACGTCGCATGAAAGGAGCATTTACCTATCGGCAGTGAATAATGTTTGAATGACCTCAACAGCAAATTCTTTTTACCGCATTGAATTCAGAAAGGAACTGTTCCATGAAATCACGTAGAATTTTCGTAATGCTGTCTACCCTTTGCGCGATGATCTTGAGTAACGCTGTGATGACCACTGGAGTCAGCGCCCAGGCCGACAATAAGGTTTCGATCATGGTTGGGGGTTTGAGCAAGCAGATCTACCTTCCGGCAAAATTGACCGAGCAGCTTGGTTACTTCAAGGACGAAGGGCTTGACGTCTCCCTGCTCGACGAAGGCGCTGGTGTTGATGCCACCGACGAAATGCTGGCTGGTCGCGTGGATGGTGTGGTCGGATTCTACGACCATACGATTGCACTACAGGGCCTGGGCAAGCTCGCTGAAGTCGTCGTCCAATTGGACTGGGTTCCTGGCGAAGTCGAACTCGTTTCGAGCAAAGAAGCGGACACGATCAAGTCGCCTGCGGACTTCAAAGGCAAGAACCTCGGTGTAACGGATATTGGCTCCTCAACCGACTTCCTGACGCAATACATGGCGGTCAAGGCGGGCTTGCAGATCAGCGATATTCATCGGATCGGCGTCCAGGCTGGCGACACCTTTATCGCGGCAATGAAGCAGGGCAAGATTGACGCCGGAATGACGACTGAACCGACCATATCGCGCGAACTGTCAAGTGGTGATGCCAAAATTCTGGTGGACATGCGTACGGCGGAAGGCGCCCGCGCCGTCCTGGGTGGCACCTATCCGGCAGCTTCCGTTTATATGCAAGCCGACTGGGTCAATGCCCACAAAGACCTGGTGCAGAAGGTCGCCAATGCCTTCGTCAAGACGATGCGTTGGATCCACAGCCACTCGGCCTCCGAGATCGCCGATAAAATGCCAGTGGACTATTATGTTGGGAACAAGGATCAGTACGTTCAGGCGCTAATCGGCGGCATGGGAATGTACACGCCTGACGGCGAAATGCCACTCGATGGGCCACCCGTGTGTTTGGCCGTGTTGTCTACGTTCAACAAGGACGTTCAGGGCAAGAAGATTGACCTCACCATGACCTATAACATGGAATTTGTAGACAAGGCCAATGCTGCCCTCGGCCCGCTGCCAACGGCTGCCGCAACGGAAGGCGCGCCGAATTATGCGCCTGGAGCGATGGCTCCGACGATGGCTGCAACGGCCCAATAAACCCATCACCTAAGGTTATTTCGTAGATGTCCCTCTCTCCGCAATTGGGCGGAGAGAGGGCCGCACAACACACCACAAAGCATTTTGAAGGACTGATAAATCTTATCCCCTATTTTGCGAGGGCTTTGCAATGGCTGATCCCGCCATCCAACTCCAGAACGTCTACAAACAGTTTACCACTCCCAGCGGAGGCTTGTTCACCGCCCTTCGCGACATCAATCTAACCATCCAGCCGAGCGAATTTTGTGCCATCGTCGGGCCGTCCGGAGCAGGCAAATCTACCACCCTGTCGCTGGTTGCCGGGCTGGATCGTCCCACGCAGGGTGAGGTCATCGTCATGGGCGAGCCGGTACGCAAAATCCGCCAGGACGTGGCCTATGTCTTCCAGAGTGATGCAGTGTTCCCCTGGAAGAGCGTCCTGGAAAATGTCGCCATCGGCCCCATCTTTCGGGGCGCGCCTAAGTCAGTCGCCAATGAACACGCGCACGACTGGATCAATCGTGTTGGCTTGAAGGGCTTTGAAAATTACTATCCGCATCAGCTCTCCGGTGGAATGCGCAAACGGGTCGCACTGGCCCAGAGTTTTATAAACGAACCGCGCATTCTGCTCATGGATGAGCCATTTAGCGCGCTTGACGTGCAGACTCGATCACTTATGGAGGACGAACTGCTGTATATCTGGGGCAGCAGCCTGGCCTCAGTGATCTTCGTGACTCACGACCTGGAGGAAGCGATTGCCCTGGCTGACCGCGTCGTCGTGCTGACGGCGGCGCCAGCGACGGTCAAAGGTATCTACAGCATTGACCTGCCTCGCCCCCGCAACGTGACCGAAATCCGTTTCAACCCGACCTTTGTAAAGCTCTACCAGCAAATCTGGGAAAGCCTGCGCACAGAGGTCAAGATCAGCTACGAGCGCTCGAAGCAGCAGGCCGTGATCGCATAAGCTCCCGAAGCGGCCCCGATCTGATACGCTTTGCCATCCGGCGGTGTTATTACAGATTAGAACCATACGGCAGCGTTCACTTCGGACAAAAGGTGATCGCTGCTTTTTTCGCCCCACTTACCGGAGGTTTCCCGTGCAAGAGCGGATCGATCCCCAGTCCTTTCAAACGCGCCTGAAGGAATTGTTCCGGGCCGTCCAGGTCAATCCAATGGATAAGGAAGCCAGGGCAGGCCTCCAGGGCTGGCTTGACGAGCATCCCGACGAATTTGAAGCGTGGCTGCCCGCTGACGCGCTCACCTTTGGCACCGCGCCCGAGAGAAAGTCGCGCCGCCTGGATTTCTTGAAGCATTTGCTTCTCAGCGGCTATCTGCCGCCGCGCGTTGAGACCGTATCCGGCGCAGCGTGGCAGCACGACACGGTCAACTTTGCCGTGGTGCCGTCGTACTTTTACAGCAACACGTTCAGTTTCCTGGAAGCCGGATTTGGGCGCACTGACGTGGCCGTGTTCGTCGCCCAGCCGCATAGCAGCGCATCGCAACCCTGGGTGGAACTCCGACAGGGTAGTGGGCTGAACATTCATGCCGCACTGATGCTCGACTCCGATGGTCGCAACCTTGTATGGCGGCATTTCCAGCACTCTGTCGCGGCGCATTACCTGTTTCCGGTGGACAATTATCATCGCGACAAGTTCCGCTTGGTGAAAGAATATGCGAACTGCGGTGTTCCGATGCCCGGCTCCGCGCTGTTGCGCGACGTATGTGAGGACAAGGCCCAGTTGCAGGCGATTGTCAAAGGAATCCCTGGCCTGCATCTGCCCGGTGAACGCTTGCTGCTGAGCAGTCAGGACAGCGTGGCCCGGGCCAGCATCGTGGACAATTTTTGCCAGACCCACAACGCCCGTCACCTGGTTACGAAGCCGGTGGATGGCTTTGGCGGTTACGGCGTCCAGTTCTGGGATTATCCACACGAAAGACCAGCCATGCTGGCACACCTGGCCTCGGCGTTTGCCAGTTCGCCTGCCATTGTCTTGCAAGAACGAATACGGACTCTTCCGGTGCGCAGTGGGCGCGAATGGAATGTCCGCCAGTACGTCGTCCGCCGCTCGGCAACAGAGATCGTTGCCCCCTACAGTCGCATTCGCATCGGCACCGGCGTGATCAACACCGAGCAAGGGGCCGACAGCTTCCTCGTAGACAGTCTCCTGGCCGAACTCGACCTGACGGTTAAGCAGCGGGCCGGATTTGAGGCGGCCTTCGCGAGCATTGATAGTCTGGGTATCCAGGTGATGAACGCCCTGACGAACTATATGCAGCGGAAATTTCAGCCTCAAGAATCAGGCTATCGTGGGGGCGGCTCAAACCTTGAGGCAGATCTGCTGGCCCTCGATTTCATGATCGCCCCGGACAACCAGCGGCCGGATCGCTATCGAGTGTATCTGTTGGAAATTAACGACTTTGCTTCCGGCGGGATGCGCGATTTTGAGATTCTGATCCATCGCCAGCGTCTGCCGCAGGCATCTTCTATCCACGCCTCCCAGCCCTATTGCCTGGCCCCGGCCATCCTGGACACGGCCCGCTGGCGCGGCCAGGCCTACAAAAATGCGATAGAAGGTAGTGGGTCATTCGCGTTGGACATAGCCAATGCGCATGAGGTGAGGTAGAGTCAGGAAAAGTCAGGCAGAAAAGAGCGGATATGGTGCGCGCTGCGAAAGACCCGCTGCGGAGCTTAACGCAAGCAGAACGAAATGCCCTGGAGGAGATGAGGCGAGCCAGAAGCGCTCCGATGGCGATGGTGGTCAGAGCGCGGTTGCTGTTACGAGTGGCAGACGGCGAGAGCTACAGCGCGGCAGCCAGGGCCGAAGGTCGGCGCAGTGGGGATGCCGTAGCGCACTTGGTGGCGCGCTGTAACCGGGAAGGCAT
>DATGFK010000697.1:0-12348 GCA_035309185.1 Aggregatilineales bacterium | reverse complement strand
ACGGAACGAGAACAGGTCATCATCGCTAATCCGGAACAGGCCGTGTTTGTCTATTCGGCAGCACAACCGTCCCCTCACGTCCGAATGCTGGACAGGCTGCTGGTGGCGGCTGAAAAAGCCGCGATCCCTTCGATTGCCATTGCGGTGAATAAGATCGATCTCGACGAAAAGGCTGCTCACGATACGTTCAGCACGTATGAACAAATCGGCTATCGTGTCTTGTATGTGAGCGCCGAACTGGGTACGGGTATTGAGGATTTGCGTGCGTTGCTAACTGGTAAGCTGTCGGTGTTCACCGGGCCATCGGGTGTTGGGAAAAGCAGCCTGCTCAATTCCGTACAACCTGGCCTGGGCCGCGCTGTAAGCCACGTCAGCGCGAAACTCACTAAGGGCCGCCACACGACTGTCAACGCCGAACTGATTCCACTGGACGGGGGCGGCTACGTAGCCGACACACCCGGCGTGCGTTCGATTGCGGTTTGGGACGTGGAACCGGACGAGCTGGATGCCTATTTCCGTGATATTCGGCCTTACGTTGTGAACTGCAAATTTAATGATTGCAACCATATCAATGAAGCGGGCTGCGCTGTGCGTGCCGCAGTGGAAGCAGGTAAGATAGCCCCGCAGCGCTACGACAGTTATCTCCGCCTCCGCCAAGAACTCGAAGACCAGTACGTCTATTAGCGCCATCTCATCCAGGACAAATCTTTCTTGCCGAGCTATGATCGGTGTCTTGAAGATTGAGCTATAAAGGAAACCCGGCGTGAGGAGACTTATGATTGTCACGCCTCACGCCCATACCACGATTGGGAGCAGCGCGACTCATGCTTAGAGCGCTTTTTGGCCCTCCGGAGAATATGCCTTACTCGGTTACGCTGTCCCGGCGAGTGCGTTTTACCCGCGCCCTGTGTCGTGCCTTTGGCCGTTTCGTGATGTTCAAAATCGTTTATCGGCTGAAGGCAAGCGGCCTCGAAAAAATCCCGACTGAAGGGCCGGTGATCCTCCTGTTCAACCACGTGACTCTGCTCGACCCCATGATCTTGTTGTGCTGGATTAATTCGCGCGATGCCGTTGCGCTTGGCAAAGTCGAGTTGATGAACAGCCTTTTCACGGCGCTGGTTGCCTGGGCCTGGGGAACGATCCTGGTACGCCGGGGCGAAGTAGACCGCACAGCGCTCAAAAAATGCCTGGGGGTCATCAACTCAAAAGAAGAAATGCTCCTGATCGCGCCGGAAGGACACCGGCATCGTGAAGGATTGGGCAACCCGATGGAAGGCGCGGCAATGCTGGCTAACCAGACCGGGGCGTCCATTGTGCCAATTGGCGTTAGCGGCGCCGAAGTCACTTTCCAAAATTGGCGACGGCTGCGTCGTACCGATCTGAGCATCCACGTCGGTGACGGCTTCCGGCTAAAGCCGGGCGTAAGCCGCCGTGACTATGGCCTGGCCGCTCAGGAGATGATGTATCGCCTATCGCCGCTCGTCGCGCCAGGATTGCGAGGCGATTATGCAGATTTATCAGAGGCGACCATGCAAACAATTGAACTGGTGAATTCACCCATGATTATTGCCCAACCATCGTTGCAGGCCGATCAGGCTTGAGACGACCTTCCAGCCAGGGAATGCCAAACCCGAAGGCCAGTTTGCCAGCCTCTAGCAGCGCTGCCGCGAGGTCGGTCTGGCTGATGAAGCTCCACCAGTGATCGGGGCCGCTTAATTGACGAACACCAAAATCGTCCCACACAAGTTTGGAGAGCGTTATCTCGTCGCCTTCGGAGTCGCTCGACCGCGCATCCATCCCGTGGCTGCGCAGCAGGTTGACGCGGAAGCGCGATGGGCCGCCCTGGTAATACAAGAATTGAAACTCGACATAGACACTGAGGTGGTCGGCCAGATCTTTGCGATAGCGAAATAGACCACGTTTCATGAATAAATCGTGGTCTTGCAGAGTGTAATTGGCCGCTGTTAACGCCTGTCCGGCTACTTTATCTACTATTTTCCCGAAGAACAGCGGCGAATCTTCAAGACTCAATTCAGCCGTCATGTTTCACCACGGTGATTTCAGTCTAAACGCCGAATATCGCTATCAATGTCATTTGCCGCGAGCGGGAGCGTTGGCTCTCCATGATTTGATACCTGGGTTTCCTGAGCATTCCTGCGAGAGCGGCGACTGGACAAAGTCGCTCGGATGAACCCCAAAAGCAAGATGATGCCTATCGCGGCAGTGATGATGTCATCGCCGTATCCCAATACGCCATGCGCCAGGGGCACATTCTGTAGAGCGTAAAGCATCGAACACGTCACCCTTTGCTTCACTTCAATCGGCTCCAGTTCTTGATTATAACGATATGTCTTTTGTCCCGCTCATGAGGTTATGCTGGTAGCAAAAAGCAGTAAGGCGGCTCCAGGATCATAGCGATCCGTGGGAAATGGATATAGGAAAGCCAGGATGGTTTACCCGTTAACTGGGCGCGATCTGCCTGAGCAGGTGGGAACGCCCGCTTCACAATAGCAGTGCTATGAAAGGCTATGACCTATTTACCAAGCAGTTTGCGAATATCCTGCGCTATAACCTGCGGCGCTGTCCCAACCAGATAGCTGATGCGCAATTTTCCACCGGGATCGAGTAGTGAGATACGTGTGGCATGGGAGATCTGTCCATCCGGTGTTTGTGTGAAATAGACGGCAAAATCTGTGCCAACCTGCTGAACCGTGGCGACATCTCCCGTAAGCCCGATAAAACTTGGGTCAAATACGCTTAGATAGGTTGCCAGGACAGGCGGCGTGTCGTGTGTGCCATCCACACTGATAAACACGAACGCGGTTTGTGGATCTGCGTCGCCAAGCGCCTTGCGCACGCGGGTAAAATCCGCGAGGGTGATGGGGCAGTAATCGGGACAGTGGGTATAGCCGAAGTAAACCAGTGCTGCTTTACCATGTAGATCGCTGAGATGGAACGGCTTGCCCGTCTGGTCAGTCAGAGTGAAATCTTTCAGCACTCGAGGCGGATCGAAGACCGATCCACCGGAATCTGGGGAGTCATTCGTATTCACACTGCCCAGGGCTGGCGAGGCACAGCCGCTCAGGACAACAAGGCCCACAAGGGCATATAGGAGCGCAAACGCAAATTTGATACGCATCCGAAGTCCCATCACATCTTCTCACAATTAACGAGAAATAGCTTAACGCGAAGTATTCGCACTTTCCAACAATTCAGGGTACTGAAGTACAATCAAGTGAGCGGCGGGTTATCGGGCGGAGCAACCTTATGGAAATTCCGAATAGCGTCATCATTGTTACGGGCGCATCAGAGGGCATCGGCGAGGCTGCGGCGAGGGTATTGGCCCACAATGGTGCGCGCCTGGCGCTGGCAGCGCGTTCCTCAGACAAACTGGCGCGTTTGCGCGATGAGTTAAAAGCCAGCGGAGCCGAGGTTATCAGTCTGCCCACCGACATTCGCGACAAAGAGGCTGTGGCGCGGATGATAGCCGACACCCGACAGCACTTCGGGCGAATTGATGCACTGATCAACAATGCGGGCCAGTCCGTCGGCGGTACCATTGAGAAACTGAATCTGGATGATTTTCAAAAAGTTATTGATCTCAATATTTTCGGCGTGCTGTATGCGATGCAAGCCGTGATTCCCGTGATGCGTGCCCAGGGTGGCGGCCTCATACTTAATGTCAGTTCAATGGTGTCCAAGCTGATCCTGCCCTGGATCGGCGGCTACGCCTCGACAAAAGCGATGCTTAACCAGTTAAGTGTTACCGCCCGTGCCGAACTGGCCCCGGACAATATTCGCGTTTGTCTTATGTTCCCTCGTACCACGGCGACCCGGTTTCGCGAAAATGGCATCAATTATGGTGGAGCCAGGCCACGCCCAGCGGCAAATATCCAGGTAGATAGCGCTGAAGCGGTAGCGGATCGCATTCTGCTCGCTTTGACGACAGAGCCTGCCGAACAATATATGGAAGACCCCAACCCGGTTGCCCAACCTGACTAGAATCGAAGCGCTCTTGTGTATGCCTTTTTGGCGTAATTATCCCAATTCTCGTGAGTGCCCGTTTAGGGCGATTTGCAATGTCGCTAAAGTTTCGCATCTTGCGGTGAAACATTATACTTAGGAGGGATGCGGAATACCTTTCAGTAACGCCTGGAAAATCCTGGTTTTGCCGTTCACAATAAGTTTGCATTTTGGCGTCCTATAAGCAATGTGACGAGGAACAAAGTTTTGCTCAGAATGAGCTGGAGAAATAGCCTCCTATTTCTAATCCTCCTTCTGGCTTTGGGAGGTGCAGTCTGGTTTGTGTTACGCCAGCGCAACTATGATCCGTCAGCCGCGACTCTCACCGTGCAAGGTGGCGCTGCGACCATCACCCGGGCTACCACAAGTAAGACGGAAACGATTAACACTGGCGGCACAACGACGATCAATCCCAGCGACATACTTCAAGCGGACGGCACCGGTAGCCTGAACTTCGGCGGAACGGAGATCGATCTTTTTCCGGGGGTGCGGCTTGCCCTCAAACGCTATGCGACACGTGGCTCTGAAGCCCAGATTGACCTTGCCCTGCTCAAAGGTCAGATTCTGGCTAAGATTGCAGGTTACACAGATTCAGCTTCAGGCCTGACACTCGAAGCCGTCGGGGGTACCCTGGCGACGAGAGGGGGCGCTTCAATTGCTTACATCGGCAAAGACCAGACCACAAATTTTGGAGTCCTGTATGGCTCTGCTTCGGTTGCGGATGGAAAGCAAACCGTTGTCCTCACCGGTGGGCAGGGCACAAGCCTTACCGATAAAGCGCTTGGCGATCCCACTGCGTGGTCTCCCGTCACGGTTGTTGCCTTTCGCGCGAGTGGTGCGGATATTAAACTCCCGGCAACGCTCACGAATGCAAAAAGCGGCGACAACTTCCCGTTCTCAACTGGCGAAACTTTCTTGGTACCTCCGGGTCAATATGACCTGGCCTTGCAGACCATAGCGGCTTATAGCGCGCAGGGTTTGACGCTAAAGCCTGGCATGATGAATAATTTTCCCATCACGCTCGCGGAAGCGATCTTTAATGAAGTGGATGGGAACGGCCATGCTTTATCTGCGAAGGGTTTTACGGCGAAGGGAGACCTGACTTTGTCCGTTACGCCCAATACGCCTATCCTGATCAGCCCAGGTGACATGACACTGGTACTTGCCTCGGACGATGCGCCAGACCTTGTCCAACCGGTCCGGATGAACCTGGAGCCGGGTCAGACCGAGATATTTTCGCTGCGCAGCGACCTGTTCGGCGGGGGCAAAGTCAAAGTTGATATTACGCCACCGCCGGGTATCACCTCGCCGCCGATGACTATCAGTATCTATGCGCCCGGCAACGAATCAGGCTCGCCCGTCCAGCAATTTCGTAGCGATGGAGAGTCGCAACTGCTCGCGCCTGGCGACTATCTCGTCGTCGTGCCAACGCAGGTCACAGCCCGCTATCCGATTACAATTGCCAGAAACCAGGATGTGGACCTTCCGGTTCAGCTTGGCAGCCTTACCGTAACGTTTACGGATGATAAGGGCCAGCCATCCTATCCGCTGATTATCGTCGCCGCAGCCAGTGAAATGAAACGACTGAACCTGTCCCTTGATAAAATGCCCAATACGCTTTACGGCATCTATTTCCGGGCCGGGCCGACCACGAGCGTGCTCTTGCCCGCTGGCGATTATATGGTCGGGGTCAACGGGCGGCCTGATCTCAGTCCACAGAACGTCGAAATCCAGGCGGGGAAGTCCCTGACTGTGCCGATTAAGTCTAATGGCTAAGTGGCGGTTGGCCCCAGTCAAGGGTTGATCGCCGTGCCACCCGCTGATCACCCAGAACATTCATAGAGACTATGCGCTCGTTATTTGCAACTCTGCTCCACTATATCCAGATCATGTCACGCGGCCCGCGTGACGTTGAAAGACTGCGCCGTTCCGAACAACGATTTCGCCTGGCTGCGTCGCTGACCAGCGACGCATTATATGAATGGACGCTCGGCGAAAAAGTGATCGCATGGTGGGGAGACATTGATGGCCTGCTATACTATCCAAAGGGAACTTTCTCCGGGAACCCCGATCTATGGCTGAATGCCATTGACGAGCGCGACCGAGAACGGGTCATTGCCGCACGCGAGGTTCTGTTCAAAACGCGCAAGAACTTCCAGGAAGAATACCGGATACGCCGGGCCGACGGCTCTTACAGTTACCTCCTGGATCGAGCTATCGTGGTCGGAGATTCACCCAAGCCCCGTATTTTAGGCGTGATTACTGACCTGACCAACACGTATGAGCTGACTGACGCGCTTGTTGAATCTGAAGTACGCTATCGAACCCTCTTTGCGCGTGCTGTTGATGGCATATTCGTCACCGATCCTGACGGGCATATCCTGGACGCAAACCCGGCGATTGCGACACTAATGGGCCGCAGCGCCAGGCAATTAACGACCAGTTCCTTTCAGGAGATCATCCCTTCAGGTCAAGCCGTGGACTTCAACCATATTCTTGAGGCCTTAAAGACGCGGGGAGAAGTCGGCAATTTTGAAATGCGGTTTGTGCGCCCGGACTTTAGCGTAGTCGACGTGGAAGTGTCAGGGACGACGCTAGGCGGAGGGCTGTACCAATTCGTAGCGCGCGACGTTTCTGCCCGTAAGCAAACGCAGTTGCTCGCTGCGCAGCGTATTTCCGAACTGACTGCTCTGAGCGAACTCAGTGCCGCAACTATCGCAGGTGGCACACTGAACGATGTGCTGAATCGCGCCCTTTCTGCGGCAACAAATGCGCTGGAAATGCCCATTGCCCGCATTTACCTGAGTGAGGAGGGTCAGCCCAGCCTCAAACTGCTTGCCGTGGCAGGCTACAATCGGGCCGACGAAATTTTCGAGGAGATACTCCAACCAGACGCATTTGTCCACGGGAGCCTGACGCCGTTCTCTGCACAAGTTCGTGTGCAGGAGACCGAACTCAGTCGTTCCCTGACTTCGACGCCACAGTCGTTCGTCTCTATTCAGGTGCCGTTGATGATCAATAGTCGGGTGATCGGCCTCCTGGTCTTTTCCGACAACAAACCGCGCTCCTTTTTATCCACCGACGTTTACTTGATGGACATCATGGGGCGTCAGTTGAGTATCGGCATCGAAAATGCCTGGCTGCTGGATACCCTGGAAGGAATCGTGCAAGAGCGCACGGTAGCCCTGTTCAGCACTGAGACGCGCTATAAAACGCTGATCGACCAGGTTCCAGGAGTGGTATACACGGCCAACCGTCCCTGCAAAGGATTGACATTTATCAGCAGCCGCGCCGAGACCATGCTTGGTGTAGCCCCAAGCGAAGTCGCCAGATTATCGGACGGTTTGCTGGCCTACATCAAACCTGAAGACTTACCTCGAGTGGCGGAACTCGCCGAGGTTGCCGCCATATCCGGAGATGATTTTGATGTGGAATATCGTGTTGTGAATGTTCGAACCGCCCACGAGAGGTGGGTACATCATCACGCCCGGCTGATTGTAGGCGCAATGGGCGACACTTTCTGGCTGGGCCTCCTGACTGATATTACACGCCTTAAAGAAGTGGACGAACTCAAGGGTCGTTTTGTCGCAACCGTTTCACATGAACTTCGCACGCCTGTATCCGTCATCAAGTTGCGCGCTGCAACCCTCAGCATGTACTATCAACGTTTGACGGACGTACAGCGGCTGGAAATGGTGCAGCGCATTGCCTACCAATCAGACATTCTCACCGAACTCATTGAAGACGTATTGCGTCTGGCGCGTCTGGATGGTGGCGGGTTGGGCGGGCAAATCGAAGAGATTGACATGACCAATTGCGGTAGCGACGTGGTTGAGGAACTCAAGCCGGGCGCGGATAATGTTGGCCTGACCCTGTTGACCAAATGGTGCTCGGAACCTTGCCTCGTACTCGCTGAATCCTCTGACCTGGCACGAATCTGGCGCAATTTGATCAGCAACGCCATCAAATACACGTCAGCGCCCGGAACAGTCACGACATCTACGGGTAGAATATTGATCGGAACAGACGGTTCGATTCAATCTTCGACCGTGGCGCGCGAAGACCTGGTTATTCCGGAGGATATTGTTCCCGGAGCCTGGGTCGTCGGTACCGTCACGGATACCGGCAGGGGCATCTCCGACGTGGATCAGGTTCACGTATTCACCCGCTTTTACCGTGGAGATGCTGCCCTTACCAATATCCCCGGAACCGGGCTGGGGCTGAGCCTGGTAAAGGAACTGCTGGATGGTTATGGTGGTCACGTAGCCCTGCGCAGTGCCCTCGGAAAAGGCACGTCAGTGGCCTTCTGGCTACCCAGAACTGAGGAAGCACAACGAGAGACATGAGGTAATCGGCTATGTCGCAAAAACAAGAAGCTCCAAGACACTCTCTACTGCAACGCAAACAAACTATTCTGGTCGTAGAGGATAACGAAGACCTGCGCGAAAATGCCGTGCTCGTGCTTGGCCTGGAAGGCTATAATGTTTTCTCGGCCATTGACGGACAAGATGCCCTTGAATTGCTCAATTCCGGCAAGTTCCAGCCTGACCTCATCGTGAGCGACATCGCCATGCCTCGCCTGGATGGCTATGCCTTTTTTAACGCAGTCCATGCTATGCCCGCATGGCGTGCCATTCCCTTCATTTTCCTCACCGCGCGAGGCTCCAAGCACGACATTCGTTTTGGCAAAGAGCTGGGCGTTGACGACTACCTGGTCAAACCGTTCAATGCCGAAGATTTTCTGGTCGCCATCCGCAACCGCCTGAAGCGCAGCCAGGAAATGCGTGAACAGGCCGAAGTTGAACTGGATGATGCCCGCCGGACGCTGGTCAAGCTGATTTCTCACGAACTTCGCACGCCCCTGACCTACGTCACAGGCGGCTTCTCGCTGCTCGCCGACGGCATAGAGCAGGAAAAACTTCCGCAAGACCTCCAGTTGAGCATGGGGCTGATCCGCAGTGGAACGCAGCGCCTTAACCATCTAGCTGAACAACTTATCCTCTATGCTGAGTTGATCAGCGGCCATTCGCGTATGCAGATGGACATGCTGGGTGAACCGGTTGACCTCGCTTTGCTGCTCAAAGAATTGGTCTCAGTCGCGGAACGTGAATATGAGACCCGCAAAGTCCATTTTGAATCGGCATTCGCGTTTGACGAGAGCGTGTTGGTTTTCGCCGTTGCAGATATTCTTCGGCAAGGCATCTACGAGGTGCTGCGCAACGCGGGCAGCTATAGCAACGCGGACAGCGTGGTGCATGTTGGCATGACGCAGGACAATGGTCAGGTATCGATCAGCGTGGCAGATAAAGGTAAGGGGATCGCGAAAGTCGATCATGATAAAGTGTGGGACATTCTGATCCAGTCCGAGCGAATTAAATATGAGCAGCAAGGTGCAGGTATGGGGCTTCCAATTGTCAAGCAAGTGATGTTGCTGCATGGCGGCAGCGTAGACCTGGACAGTGAACTCGGCCAGGGAACCACCATCACCTTAAAAATGCCAATCTATACCGAATCTGCGAATGAGCGTGGCAACGAGTCCGACAATCAAAATAGGAGCGCCTGATTGACCTCAGTTCGGCTTGCGACCCTCGCCGATACGGCGACTATTGTCGAGATTTATTCATCCCATCACCCTGGCTGGCAACGTCTCGATCCGGATGGGAAGATGGCGGTAACGCCTTATGCTGACCTGAGCTTGTATGAACGTTGGCAGCGCGGCGGTCACTGGATGAGTATTGAGACAGGCGCAGTGCATCTGAATCGTCTATTGGCGGGTTCGGGCGTGCCGCTGGTCGCGGAAGATGACGAGGGTCATGTTCTGGCCGAAGCTGAAATTTACGAGAGCCACGAACCGGCCCCGTTTGGACATCATTTGAACATTGGCGCCATCGTCACGCACGCCGATTACCTTCGCCGAGACTTTGGCGCCGTCCTGGTGAAATACATCCTGGAAATGGCTCGTCTGATGAAATGTGAGCGAGTTACCGCTTCGCACAATTCCGCGCGGGATTTCTTTATGGCACAGGGTTTTCGTCATACGCGCAGCGGACGAGGCGTTCGTTTGCCTGCCCAGGAAGGCCGCGCATTCTATCAGGCAACTGAACTGACGGAGCGCAGTCCTGAACAGGTCAAAGGCTGGTTAATGGCGCTGGGCCGCTATCAATCCAGCCGCCAGGAGTGGGAACGCCTTTTCCCCCAGGACTGGGCCGCTGGCATCCCTGAGCTGCTCAACCAGGCCGTTGCACACGTCAAATTGACCGTCACCGGCCAGAATGCGATCCTGTACCTCTATGAATCAGTTGGCTCTGATCAGCAGCAAATACAGCCTGGTGAGGTTATGCTGGCTTGCTGGTCGGCCAGGCCACTCTCCAATCCGCTGCTGACCGCCGTCCGTGACCGCGTTTTCCGCGACGGCTACCAGTCCTTCCTGACCTTTGTTATGGATGCCGATCTGCCTCAGCTTGGCCCCGATGCACAGCCTACTGACTATACGCAGGACTTCTACGAAATGCCGGTCTAAGCGCCGACGACCGGGCGCTCCATCACAAAATCTCTCTGGACATCGCTACCTAACTGAAACACGTGCGATCCGAACTCCACGAAGCCCCATCTGCGATAGAAGGCAATGGCCCTGGGGTTATGTTCCCATACGCCCAGCCAAATTGTGTCGTGACCACGCCGCCGGGCTTCATCCAGGCAGGCACGCATCAGCGCTGCACCAGCGCCCTGGCCGAGCCAGTCCTGGACGACGTACAGCCGGACGATTTCGATCACGTTCTTCCCAGTGACGCCAGCAGGAGCTTCTCCGGTGTGCAATTTGGCATATCCTATTGCAACCTTTCCCGCTTCGGCGATCAGGAATACAGCCTTCGGATCGGTAAGCTCTGCGGCTTGCTTTGCCACGCCAAAATTGGCGTCCAGGTAGGCGCGCATATCCTCCGGTGTGTTATCCCTGGCAAAAGTATCGGAAAACGTTCGCGCGCCTAGTGTAGCCAGGAGATCCGCATCAGGTTCAGTGCCGTAGCGGATGCGGATCGGTGTTCGTTCCGTCAAGTTTATGCGTTCTCCCATCCTTCAGACGGTGCGTCACGATCATAAATCGTGATTGCGTAGCCATCAAGATCGACAAAGGTGAACTGTCGGCCAAATCGCCCTTCGGAGACTGGCCGAAAAATGGTCACGCCATCCTTGACCAGCGCGTCGTATACCACCTGGCTATTTGCAGTCTTGAACCAAACCGCTGGCGTCAGAATCGGGCGGGGAATACTGTCGAGGTTCAGGCCGGGAGGTGCCTGCCTGACCGCAAACGGCACAGGATACCCCAGAAAGGCCACTGCTTCGCTGGGTGAACTTGGCGTTTTGAAATTCTCAGGGTCTCGTCGGAAGCCGAGCTTTTTCTCGTAGAAGTTGGCCGCTGCTTCCACGTCGCGCACGACCAGACCAATGAAGGCTGGCCCACTCAGTTCAAAATTCTTTGGCATGTTTTAGTCTCCGCTTTTCTCCTCACCATCGGTTATAGCCTTAGTTTACGAGAGGCGAGTGACAACCCTATGTCAGTAGTATCTACATGCGATTTTCTTTCCTGAGTGCTTCTACGCAAAATCCCAGAATCGCCCGGAATAGAGACCAGTGATACAATGACTCAAAGAGCGTTCAAATCGGTTTGACTTTCCTAATCTACCGCAAAGGTGATTGTTATGGCTGTAAAAGTCTTAATTATCGAAGATGACCCGGAAATGAATCGGCTGCTTCAGATGGATCTGGAACAGCATGGCTATGAGTCTTACATTGCCACGAACGGCCTGGATGGGCTGCGTATGTTCCACGATTCGCGCCCGAACCTCGTCGTGCTCGACGTGGCGCTGCCGCAGATGGATGGCCTGACCGTTTGCCAGCGTATTCGGGAGCTATCCAATGTGCCAATTCTGATCATGACCGCGCACGCAGTCACCGAAGAAGAGATCGCCAAAGGCCTGAACCTGGGCGCCGATGAATACATGCTCAAGCCGATCCGCAACATCGAGTTCCATGCCCGTGTGAAGGCACTGCTGCGACGTGCCCAGCTCTCCGACGAAGATGGCACCCAGCCACTCACTTACGCGGACGATTACCTGATGGTGGACGTTGACGCGCGGCGCGTATGGGTTGGCGGTGTCGAGACTCGTCTGACGCCCACCGAATTTAAGCTGCTGTCAACCTTTATTCGCCATCGCGGACAGGTGCTTACTTTCCAGCAATTGCTTGAGCAGGTGTGGGGCTTCGAGTATACGACGGAGCATCATTATCCTCGCATTTACGTCTCCCATCTTCGCCGCAAAATAGAAC
>DATGFK010000696.1:0-3307 GCA_035309185.1 Aggregatilineales bacterium | reverse complement strand
GATGGCGCCAGGAGCCTGGCTCTGAGCATCTACGACATGGATGCTCCCACCGGCAGCGGATTGTGGCATTGGGTGATCTTCAATCTCCCTGCCTCTACGACGAGCTTGCCTGCCGGGGCAGGCGATCCAGCCAAAAAGCTGGCTCCGACTGGCAGTGTTCAGGGCCGCAATGACGCGGGAATATCAGGCTATTTTGGCCCGTGTCCGTCAATGGGCGATAGGCCGCACCGCTACCTGGTCACGCTCTTCGCGCTCAAGACAGACAAAATTCCACTGGACGAAAACGCATCCGGCGCCCTGATCGGTTTCTACCTCAACGGCAATATGCTGGCAAAAACCACCCTAACCGCTCTCTACAGCCAACCCTCCGATTTTCAACTGAGCAGCAAATCGATCAAGAGCGATGGCACGTTCCAGATGGAGCAGATTGCCAACGGCTTCGGCTGCACGGGCGGCAACGTATCGCCCGATCTGAGCTGGGCAGGCGTACCCGACGGCACCAAGAGCCTCGCGCTGACGATGTATGATATGGATGCTCCCACCGGCAGCGGGTTATGGCATTGGATGATCATCAACATGCCTCCCTCAACGACGGGCCTGCCTTCTGGCGCAGGCGATCCGTCCAAAAAGCTGGCTCCGGCGGGCAGCGTTCAGAGCCGCAACGATGCGGGAATATCGGGCTATTTTGGGCCATGCCCGTCTCAGGGCGACAAGCCGCATCACTACCTCCTGACCCTCTTCGCCCTCAAGACCGACAAGATCCCGTTGGACGAAAGCGCGTCGGGAGCCTTAACCGGCTTTTACCTCAACGCCAACGCGATCACGACCACAACGCTGATCGTGACTTACGCCCGCCAGTAGCGTTCGCGGTCAACACGAAACAAGCCACCTCGAAAACCGAGGTGGCTTGAAAACTGCATGAAATCCAAGGAGACGCTATGAGCAGCCCCGGTAAACAAGAAGGACATACTTTCACACGGCACGCCAATCCCAGCCAGATCCGTTATCTGCTCTATTTGCCGCAAAACTACGACCCGGCGCGCAAATGGCCCCTGATTCTGTCTCTGCATGGTGCGAGTTTGCGCGGCGACGATCTGGATCGAATCAAGTACCAGGGCTTGCAACGAAATATCGCGAATGGCAAGCACTACCCCTTTATCGTCGTCTCGCCGCAGTGTCCCGCCGAATTGTGGTGGCCGACTGAAATGCTGGACGCGCTGCTCAACGAGATCATACGCGCCTATTCGATCGACATTGATCGGATCTACGTCACCGGACTGAGCATGGGCGGCTTTGGAACCTGGGATCTGGCGATGATGTATCCACATCGTTTCGCCGCCATTGCCCCCATGTGCGGCGGCGGGAAACCCGGCCAGGTATCCGGGATTTGCCATTTGCCCACCTGGGTGTTTCATGGGGCCAGAGATTTCATTGTGCCATTGAAGCGATCGCAGGAAATGGTCAACGCGCTCAAAGCCTGCGGGGCCGACGTTCATTTCACAGTGTATCCAGACGCAGGGCATGAATGCTGGATGGAAGCCTACGATACGCCTGAACTCTACGATTGGTTCCTCAGTCATCGGCGCGAAGGATAATCATCGTGTCCTATACTGAGGGTGACGGCAAGGCTCGATCACATCAACGCAAGCTGATGTGCCGACGCCAGAGCAGGCGCTATCGCCCCTTCCAGGCTCAGCAGTTGCTCCTTCAACAGCAGACCGCCCCCGAAGCCCGTGAGTGAGCCATCAGCGCCGATGACGCGGTGGCAGGGGATCACAATCGGGATCGGATTGCTGCCGTTGGCCCGGCCCACGGCGCGCACCGCTTCGGGCTGGCCGATGCGCTGGGCCAGTTCTTTATAGCTGATGGTCGAGCCGTATGGGATCGCTTGCAGCGCTGCCCATACGCTGCGCTGGAAGGCCGTCCCTTGGGCGTGCAGGGCCAGATCGAAGACCTTTCGTTTTCCCTGAAAATACTCGTCAAGTTGGGCGAAGACGGACGCACAGCGCCGGGCATCCTCGACCACGTGCAGTCCGCTCTCGACGATCTCGTTGGCCCATTGATCGTGCCCATTGGGCAGGAACAGGCGGGTCAGCGTGCCAGCCTCGTCTACCACCACGATCAGTTCCCCAAACGGCGACTTGAAGGTGCTTGTAAAGTCAATAGCGTTAATCATGCCGGGGTCACTCCTAAACTCATCCATAAATGATAGGTTGCAAGGCTGCGGAACGGCGCGAATGGCTCCATCAATGTGCCAACCTCGTCCCTTTCGGGACGATGATCGAGCGCGAAGAAGCGATGAAGGCTGGTGCTCAAGCCGGTGTCGCCCAGTGGCACGCAGTCCGCGAAGCCCAACGCGCGCATCATAATATAGTTGACCGACCAGGGGCCGAGACCACGCACGGCGTGCAGCCGCTTCTCGATCTGCGTCGCGCAGCCTTGCGAATCGATGCTCAAGTCACCGGATACCAGCAGGCGGGCTGTGTCAATCAGGTATTCGGCTTTCATGCGGGAAAACTGCCTGGCCGTCAAATCTGAGTAATCCAGGGCCGCGACTCGCTCCGGCGTGGGATGTACGTACAGCCCAGAGACAGACTCTGCGACTGGCGTCCCGCACAGTTCGGCAAGGGCGCGGCGCATCTTGAAGGCAAAGGCCAGGTTGACCTGCTGGCCGACAATGGCCCAGGTGATACCCTCGAACAGGTCGGCGCTGAGGGGGATTCTCAGCCCGCTGCGACCTTCGATAAGGCCGACGAGATCGGGTCTCGTTGCGATCTGGCGCTCAAAAGGCACGGGATTTGATCCGAAGCCGAGCATTCGCAGGATCACGGCATGAGCAGCGTGCAGGGCGGACGTATCCAGCGCTTGAGCAGATTCGACGCGGCAGGCGACGCGCTGATCCTCAAAGTCCAGGTGAATGACGACAGGCTGGGAACCATCGGCCAGGGGCAGCGCCACCGCTTTAACCGCATGGCGACCTTCCACGCGCTCGGTTTTGCTATCCGGGTCACGGCCCAGCAGCTTTAACGCCACCCAGGCCAGGTAGTTTTCCGGCAGCGACAGCGTAAAGGTCGTGCCGATGTGCTGGTAATCGCTGGGCGAGAGGCCGGTAGCCTTGCGGAAATTATCGTGAAAAGCCGACAGGCTCTCGTAGCCGACGGCGTAGGCGACCTCCCCCACCTGCCGCTTTGGATCGGCCAGTAGACGGCAGGCAGCAGCGATCCGTATGCGGTTCAGGTACGCGGCGGGCGTCGTGTGGTAATGCTGCCTGAACAGTGTATGGAGTTTCGTCGTGCCGATGCCGGTA
>DATGFK010000695.1:0-2425 GCA_035309185.1 Aggregatilineales bacterium | reverse complement strand
CTGATCTTGCTGACAATTGTCATTCTCGTCGTTTTCGCGATTTCGCTGATCTTCCAGGCTGTCAACGCCTAGATTTGCCTGTGGCCTCTAAACGGCGATAAAAGCCTGTTCCTACGCCTCGCTTGACGGATTTCAGATTTAGGTTAGGATGTTAGTTCGCAATCCGAACGAACTACATTGCGTTGGGTAGGCTTAGTGACTTGATTCCCTTTCGTCTCCACTTCTGGCTCATCCTATTTTCGCCACTGTCTACCCTATCAGCCTTCACCATGCCTACGAGAACAGAGGCCTTTACAAATTCAACCATGAACAGCGGAGCCATGATTCCAAAGCCAGTCTTTGAGCAGCCGGGCCAGGGCAATTTCACACTCACCGACGCTACCCGCGTTTTTATCGAGACAGGCCAAAACGAGATCGCCGCCATAGGCCACTACCTTGCCGCAAGATTGAAAGCGGTCACTGGCTACGAATTTCCAGTCCAGGAGACAACCGGCACGCCGACACAAGGCCATATCAGTCTGACCCTGGCAGGCGCGGATGCTTCGCTCGGTGAAGAAGGGTATCAACTGACAGTCACAACAGAGTCTGTCACATTGTCCGCCTATCGTCCTGCCGGGTTGTTCTGGGGCGCACAGTCCCTCCGACAGTTGTTGCCAGTCGCTATTGAGGAAACGACGCCTCAGTCCGGCCCCTGGGTTCTTCCCGCCGTCACTATCCGCGATGTGCCGCGCTTTGCATGGCGGGGCATGATGCTCGATGTGGCGCGGCACTTCTTTGCGATGAGCGACATCAAGCGTCTCATTGACGCGCTGGTCTATTACAAAATCAACCGTCTCCACCTGCATCTCTCCGATGACCAGGGCTGGCGTATCGCTATTGAGTCCTGGCCCAAGTTGACCGAGACCGGCGGCAGTACAGAAACGGGCGGCGGGGCTGGTGGCTATTATTCGCAGTCGGATTACAGTGATCTGGTGGCTTATGCGCAGAGCCGCTACATGACTATCGTTCCCGAAATTGATATGCCAGGCCACACCAATGCTGCGCTGGCCTCTTATGCCGAATTGAATTGCGATGGCAAAGCGCCTGCTTTATATACCGGGATTGAGGTCGGTTTTAGTTCGCTGTGCGTGGATAGGGACGTAACCTACCGTTTTATCTCCGATGTCGTAAGAGAGATTGCCGCACGGACTCCCGGCGCGTACTTTCACATCGGCGGGGACGAAACCAAGAGTACCGCCCCGGCGGATTACGTGAAGTTTATCGAGCGGGTGCAGCCTATTGTCGAGCAATATGGCAAACAGATGGTGGGCTGGGAAGAGATCGCAAATGCCAAATTGGCGTCCGGCGCTATTGTTCAGCACTGGAATCTCCAGCCAGATGCACTCACCAAAGCGGTGGCTCAAGGCGCGAAGGTGATCATGTCGCCTGCGGCTCACGCCTACCTTGACATCAAATATGATCCGTCTACCCCGTTGGGGCAGGATTGGGCGGGACACGTGAGCGTCGAAGCGGCATACGAGTGGGATCCGGCGACGCTGGTGAGCAGAGTCAAAGAAAGCGATATTCTTGGCGTCGAGGCTGCCTTGTGGACAGAGACGATACAAACGCTGGACGACATCGAGTTCATGACCTTTCCAAGAGTCCTGGGCATCGCCGAAATCGCGTGGTCTGCCGCCGAAGGACGAAGTTGGGAAGAATATAAGGGCCGCTTGGCACAGCATGGCGAGCGGCTCTCTGCGATGGGCGTGAAATTCTATCGGGCGCCAGAAGTCCCCTGGGGCGGCTAGCGCTCAGTCAAGCGCATGATAGGACGTGTCAGAAATTTCGAGCAAAGGGGCGGTGCCTCAATGGGCTTAGAAAAACTCCCTTGACTGCATAATCTCGTGTAGGATCTGGCGCCAAATTTGAGGCTGCAACGGAGAGAATCTAATGGCAGGTCGTCTTCAGCCCATGCGGAACTTCATCAAGTTCCTCAGAGCCTTCTATTTCATTCCAGACATCTACTGGGCTAAGAAGATCCCGTTTCGCACCAACCCACGCGAGTTCTCGCTGGATAGAGTCTCCAAAGAACTGGTTGTAAAGAGACTAGGAGTCCACTTAGAAAAGGGTAAACAAGATTTCCTCATCGAAGCGTTGGATTGGCTGCTTGGATTGCAATCTCGCTTTGGCATAACGCTCCGCATCGAACCCACTGGCGACGTTATTCTCGAAATTGGCGGTGTTAAATTCCTTGTCGAAGATATTTGGGATATTGGAACGATAAAAGAGATCTTTGCAGACCATGTCTATAACTTTGTAATCGGCGAGCCGCTTGTCGTTTTGGATATTGGAATGAATATAGGCGTCGCCAGTTTGTTCTTTGCCGCGAATCCCAATGTCCAGACGGTCTACGGTTATGAACCATTTCAGCAAACTTACCGCCATG
>DATGFK010000694.1:0-7190 GCA_035309185.1 Aggregatilineales bacterium | reverse complement strand
CAGGGCATATTGCTTGGTACCATCGCTGGTCGGCACGAAATAGAGCGGCAATGCCTGACCACTCGCCAGGTTATACTGTGACACATCTGGCCCCTGGTAGGTATACGTGACCGGGTTGGCAGGGTACAGTGGCGCATTTTGCGAGGAAGCCTGCGAATCTTGCTTGAAGGCCGTGTCAAGCATATAACCAATCGGCATCAAAAAGATCAGCATCATCACGATGCCCAGAAGTGTCATCAGCAATTTGGGCGAGAAGCGACGCAGAAAAATATCAAAAGTGTTCCTGAAACGTGAAGTGCGTGCTGTTGCATAAGCCGGACGTACCTGCGTTGTAGTTGCCATTTCGATTTCTCCTGATTCCTAGTGTCTGTTACCGGTCTGCGCCAGCATAGTAAACGGTTTTTTGCGCAAAATAGAACATCAGGGCTGTCAGGATCAGGATGAAAACAAACAATACCAACGCCAGCACGGATGCATAGCCCATGTTGTTGAAGACGAAAGCCTCGCGGTAGAAGTGCAAATTGTAGAAAAGCGTCGCTCGTTGCGGATTACCTTCCCGTCCGCCGATCAGCATGGCGGGAACAAAATACTGGAAAGCGCCAATGACGCCCAGGGTAATGTTATAGAAGATAACCGGCGAAATCATGGGGATGGTGATGTTGAAGAAACGAGATGCCCACGTAGCCCCGTCCATGGTTGCCGCCTCATAAATTTCGGTAGGCACCCCTTGCAAGCCAGCCAGCAGAATGATCATCGCATTGCCGACTGCGTATAAGCCCAGGATATTCAGTGCCGGAATGACCCAGCTAGGGTCGTTAAACCAACTCGGCCCCTGGATGCCAAGCGATTTCAGCGCCAGGTTGATCCAGCCTGAGTCTGCATTCAGAACGCCGTTGAACACCATCGCTCCCGCGACAATCGGAATGATGGTGGGCATGTAGAAGAGCGTTCTGAAGAGGTCTTTCCCCATGAGATTCTTGGAATTGAGCAGCAGAGCGAAACTTAGCGGGATGATCAAGCCAAGCGGGACAGCAAGTATCACGAATTTGAGCGTTACACCCAGCGACTGACTGAATTCAGGGTCATTGAAGAGGTGTGCATAATTTTGCAAGCCAACAAAATTAAAGTTTGAAAAAGTGAATTCCCTGGTCGCGCTGTAATCCGTAAAGGACAGGAAAACTGTAGACACGATAGGCAAGAGTTGAAACAATAGTAGACCGACCAGCCAGGGAGCGATAAATACTAAGCCCCATCGCGCCCGATTGCGCCGAAAAGGCTCGGCTTGCCGTTTGACTTGCGATGGATAGGCTTGCGAAGTTGCGACATCAAGAGAGGACATTACTAAACTCCCGCCTGCTAATATTTCAGCATTTATAATAATACGAGATTTATCCGAATTAGGCGATTTAGCCTGCATCGCTGGCTAGTTTGTGGGGCCAACACACAGGTTGGCCCCAACATTAGACTGAGATACGAACTCTTTACCCGTCAGGGCGCCCTAATTACTGCGCAGCCTTGAAGGCAGCATCAAGGTCTTTCTGAACCTGGTCAAGTTCCTTGTTGATGTCAAGGCCCGGAGTCGTTTCCATCTTGGTCTTGAAGTTGTCCAGGACGGCCTGCGACTTGGTCAAATTGGGCATCCAGGCTTCGTGGTTTGGAAGGTCTGGATACTTCAACATGTCGAGCGCAACCTGCCAGTCAATCTTATTGGTGCCAACCTTCGTGTTCATGGTCGCGAAGAAGCCGTCACGCAGCGCCGGGTCGCCGGGGATACCGCCATAGACAGCGCCCAGGTCTTTGTCCGTGACCATCTTGTACAGCACGTCGAAGGCAACCTGCGTATTCTTGCTGGCCTTGGGGATGGCAAACGTGTCGCCGTGCATACCGGCAATGGTCTTGCCGTTATAAGTAGGCACAACGGCGATGTCCCAGTGCGTTTTCACCGCGTCGAAGCAGCATGTGTACCAGGTGTGCGACCAGGTCATCGCAACATTGCCGGATGAGAAGGGATCGCCCTTTGCCAGCAAATCGCTGTTCATCGCGTCGCCAGTTGGATGGAAGTGATTTTTCCAGATGGCGTCGTAGTACCACTGGCTGGCGGTGCGCCAACTGGGCGGAATCACGGCATCGGTGCTGCCAGTGGCAAACGGCAAATAGGCGCCGTACCACATCATGATGTGACGGAAGCTGGCATAGCCTGACCAGAACCCGTACTGGGTAATGTTCTTCGCATCGAAGCTGCTGTTGGTGGCGTCGTTACCGGCCTTGTCAACGGTCAACTTCTCGGCCAGTTGGTCAAAGGTGTCAATGGTCCAATCTTTGCCCATGTACTGCTCGCCGACTTTGTGCGGCGGGTAGGGCAGCTTGGCTTCGTCGAACAAGTCTTTGCTGTAGTAGATGAAGGCCGGGAACATGGCGAAGGGTAGACCAACCTGGACGTTATCGTCCTTGATGAAGTCAAGGAGCGTGGGATCGTACTTGGTCAGGTCAACCTTGGCGGCCTTTGCCAGCGGCGTAACGTCGGCCCAGGCGCCCTGGAAGCTCGCGCGGCCCAACTTACCGACTGGTCCTACGATGTCGGGGGGCGTACCGGCAGCGATCATGGCGTGAAGCGTGTCATACGAGTCCGGGTTGTGAACGACCTGGAGCTGTACGCAGCCTTCGGTCTGGGACGCATTGAATTTATCGAGCCAGGCAGTTTCCGCCTTAATTTCCTCTGGGTTGCCGCCTGAGCCAAGGCCGACATACCAGACCAACTTGGTGGCGTTCGGGGCACAGCCCGTACCGCCGGCCATGAGTGTCGGAACCGTGGTCGCTGTGGGAGGGGGTTGAGTCCCGGTCTGTCCGTAAACAATGGAGGCACCTGGCGCTGCTGCAACAGCGAGCAGCAGCAGGAAACTAAAAATGACGGTTGTGCGTTGTCTTATTTTCATCTTTTCAAGTCCTTTTGAAGCCGGAGTTAAAACTTTGCGTGCAGGGTAACGGAAACGCACCGGACGTTCTGTGCGAGTTTCCCCGAATGCTGCGCTCTAATTTTGCGATAGTCATCCCTCCTGAACTTTGAGAGCGATCTCTGAATGCGCATTCAGATTTTGCATAATCGTAGAGCAGATTTATAATGCTGTCAAGGAAACCGTTAAAGTTGTCTGTTAGAGCCGAAGCTGACTTAAGCTGTGGTACCCGATTATGAGAATGGTGAAACTGAACTTCAGCTTTGTGAATATAATTGAATAGAATTGTCTTGATGCCTGAAAGCGTATTCAGGAATTTTAGTCACGTTGGCAAACTTATTGCAGAAAAGCGGAACTTATGCCTTCTCGGAAATCAAATCAAAAATCGCAGCAGCGCAGGCCCAGGCTGACTATGTCTGAGATCGCCCAATTGGCGGGCGTTTCGCAGGCCACCGTATCGCGCGTGCTCAGCGGCACAACACCCGTCGCGCCTGACAAGCAGGCTGCCGTTCTCGAAGTGATCGAACGTCATAATTTTAGACCCAACGTCGCTGCGCAAGGATTGGTTTACGGCAAAACCTTCCAGGTTGGCGTCCTGACACGCCACCTGGGCAGTCCGTTTTTCGGCGAGATGTTGCACGGCATCGCCAGGGCTATGGAAGAAACGAACTACCACCCCGTCATCAGCCTGGGCAGCGAAAACCCCAAAGAGGATCGCAAAGCCCTCGATCTTTTGCTCGCGCGCCGCGTAGACGGGATCATCTTGCAAGCCCCGCAGGCCACACACCGGGCCAACGACGAATATTTGCGTGAAATTGCCGAGGAACTGCCAGTCATTATCATCGGAAGACAGATTCCTGGCCTTGAGAAACTTTGTGTGATTGTCAAAAACTTTGATGGCGCGCACCTGGCAACCTCCCATCTGCTCGCTAAAGGCCACCGCGCTATTGCGCATATCACCGGCTCTCTATCCATCGGAGACGCTGTCGAACGCCGAGATGGTTATTGTCAGGCGCTACGCGATCATGGGGTAGACATCAATTCTGAATTGATCGTGGAAGGCGATTTTTCAGAGGCGTCCGGTGCGCAGGCCGTGGACTTCTTATTGTCCAGGCGCGAAGCATTCCCATTCACAGCCATTTTCGCGGGCAACGACCAGATGGCGATTGGGGCGAGGCTGGCGCTCCACCATCGGCGCATTGGGGTTCCTGAAGAAGTATCCCTTGTTGGCTTCGACGACCTGTTAGGGACTCAGTATATGATCCCGCCACTGACCACCATCCGCCAGCCCGTATTTTATATGGGCTTAATGGCAACCCAGGCGCTGCTGGCCGCACTCAGCGGCGAGCCATTTCACCTGCCTGCTTTCCCGTTAGAACTGGTGGCGCGGCAATCTGTCGCAATCCATTAGGGTTTAGTGGCTGGCGAAGCGATAACCAACGCCCCTGGAAGTCAGGATATATTCGGGCCGTTGTGGATCGGTTTCCACTTTCTGCCGCAGGTAGTGAATGTACAGTTTCAGGCTGTCAATGGCATCGCCATACTGCGGCCCCCACGCTTCCTTCACCAGGTCGGTGCGCGTGATCACACGGCCCGAATTGCGCACCAGTACGCCCAACAGGTTAAATGCCTTTGGTGTGAGGTGGATGGTCTTGTTATGGACGCGCACTTCGCGATTGAGGAAATTAACCCGGAAATCGCCGCCATTAAAGACAAGTTCCTCTGAAACCGTTGGCGTGGGAGAACGGCGCAAATGTGCGCGTACCCGCGCTACGAGTTCATCGTTGTCATAGGGCTTGACAACGTAATCATCAGCGCCCATTTCCAGGCCCTTCACAACGTCGCGAATCTCGCTTCGCGCCGTAAGGAAGACGATAGGCACGTCGGAAAGCTCTCGCAGGCGGCGGCAAACTTCCCAGCCATCCATATCTGGCATCATAATGTCCAGCAAAACCAGATCAGGCTGGGAACGGTAGGCTTTTCGCAGTCCATCTTCGGCGCGAAACGATTTGATCACCTCGTACCCGCGCCGTTCCAGGAGGATACTGATCAGGTGTACAGTGGTTTCTTCGTCGTCTATGACAAGTATCTTCTCAGACATTTTTGCCCTCAATGTGAATGCGTTTCTAACTGGGCCACGCATGAAAACAAACTTTTCGTGTGTAGAACTTTACCATAGCTTGCGGATTTGACGCAAGCGGACTCTAACCAAAAGACAGACTAAGGTTTGTGTCCGGTGGGAATCGTGACTCGATTGAGAGCGCGAACACGAAGAAGAGCTTGACGGCTACTGCCCCTGGTAGCCGCAAACCTTCCACTGTCCGTCCTCCTGGATGGTTCGGAAGTTCTTCCCGGCCAGAGTCCGTGGGGTTGTTTCGCCATTATAAGTCGTCAGGATCGAACCCTGGCAGGCCACTACTGTGAACTGTCCGTCCGTCCCGGCCTGACTGCATGAAACGCTGTCAAGTTTCGCGTTCATGGATTTGAAGGAGGCAGCCTCGGTTTCGGCCAGGCTCTCCTGGTCTTTACAGGTCAAGGCGATCATCTTGGTATCGTCAGCAGCCACCCGCGCATTCAAGTAGTTTTGCACTGCTGCAACAGGGCTATCCTGCGATCCACAGGCAGCCAGCGTCACAGCGATGAGCACGAGACCAGCAGGCGCAAGCAGCTTCAGATTGAATGGATATTGCATGAGACTTCCTCACCTTGAATCACGTCGGATAACTCAGCGCGATAGCGAATTGTGAGTTTACCCGGCTGTGAGAACATCAGCAAGGCAATCAACTCATCAGGCTGACAGGGCGCCGTAGGCAAATCGCCCATCGGGACAGTTGCGAACCTTCTTTTCAGGCACTATATTTATGGCGCTAAATCCGTATCATCCGGGGGATTCTATGTTTCGGCGCTTATCTTTGATCACGATTGTGGTTTCGGTTCTAGCTCTTTTAGTCGTGGGTTCGTTCGGACTCTTACCGGCCCAGGCTGACAGCGCCAATGCCTGGACGGTACTTCAGACGAATCTGCGCGAAACCGGGAGCGTTCACGGTGCCCTTCTGGGCACGCTTCCTGTCAATACGCCGGTGGTCATTGAAGGGCGCAACAGTGACGCAACCTGGCTGCTGGTTCATGCCACTACCCTGAGCGCGCGCGGCTGGGGTCTGGCTGGCCTGTTCAAGATCGCTGCTGGCGTCAGACTGTATGGTTTCCCAATCAGTACCGAAGACGTGGCAGCAGGCAGCACGCCGCCTCATCCCAGTTCAACAGACCTTGAAAATTTGCCGGCCTACTTGCTCCCGGTTGCGACCCTACCGCCGGATATTCCCTCCGGCGCTATCAATTTACCCGTCCTTCCGCCAATGACTCCTGGCGTGCGCAACGCAATGCGCGCCGTTTACCGCTATGGGCAGTCGCTCGGTAACAATCCGCGTGTCTTCTCGAAGGTGGGCGATTGCCATACTGATCATCCGTCATTCTTCAATGAGATCGGCCTGGGGGCCTATAACCTCGGCCAGTACGGCAATTTACAAGGCATCATCGGTTACTATTCAGTTCCCCCGCGCCCCGGTCTGTCAAATTCATTCAACACCCAGAGTCAGGCGGCTCATAGTGCCTTCACATCTGGCGCAGTTCTGGATTGGAAAACGTCAAACCCGAATTTTTGTCAGGCCGAGGAATCGCCACTGCGCTGCGAATATCGTATTGACAAGCCCAGCGTGGCGTTGATCATGTTTGGCGTGGTGGATGTGGAAGTCATGTCAGCCGCTCAGTTTAATACCTACATGCGCTATATCGTGAAAGATACCCTTGACCGGGGCATTATTCCGGTGCTCTCCACAACTGCCGAGAATAAGGCCTATCCAGACAAGGCCCGTCTTTTCAATCAGATCGTCGTCGGCCTCGCCCACCAGAAGAACCTGCCCTTGATCAACTTGCAGGCCGCACTTGCCAAGCTGCCTAGCCAGGGTCTGGATACGGATGGAATCCATCTGACACGCGGCGCGCTGGACAAAAGCGCATTCTTTGACGCCCAGGATTTGCAGTTCGGCTATACCATGCGCAACTTGATTACGCTACAAGCGCTGGACATCATCCAAAAGTCAATTGAATCGTAGGTCTAGGTTGAGCCGGGGTTAAAATCCCTGGCTCAGCGAGATCACCCTTCAAGAAGCAGTGTAGCCGGGTCTTCGACCAGTTCTTTGACCCGTGCCAGGAATTGCACCGACTCGCGCCCGTCTACGA
>DATGFK010000693.1:0-7964 GCA_035309185.1 Aggregatilineales bacterium | reverse complement strand
CGGGTTCCGTTAAGTTTGCCCCCATTGAGCATCATTTGCGCGAAACACATGTAATCAGAGGCTGTGCCAACCAGCCCACCGCCGCCGAACGCTGTGCTTGGCGGTTTCGCGTATCCACCGGCTTGAGGCGCTTCCAGCAGCTTGAGACCGCCACCTTCTGCTGGGCCATACATGGCTGCCACCCGATCAAGTTTTTCAGGTTTAAGCCAGAAAGCTGTGTCCACCATTCCGAGCGGTTTGAATATCCGCTCTTCCAAGAACCTGTCCAACGAGATGCCGGAAAGGACTTCTACGAGATAGCCCAGCACTTCAAAACTTAGTCCATATTGCCAGCGTGTTGCTGGATGCGCCACCAGGGGTAGCTTGGCAAGTTTCTCAATGAATTCGTGAAGGCTGCTTGCATTCCAAAGGTCTGCCTGACGGTATAGGTCGCCAATTACCGTCTGGTCGAGGAAGTCGTAAGTGATGCCCGACGTGTGCCGCAGCAAATCCTGTATGGTCATTTCGCGTTCTGGCTCGACCAATTCAAGACCAGTTAGGGTCGCCTTGCTAAAGACTTTGACGTCTTTGAACTCAGGGATGTACTTGGAAACAGCATCGTGGAGTTGAAAACGGCCCTCCTCGTAGAGCATCATGACGGCCACACTGGTTATAGGTTTGGTCATCGAGTAGAGCCGAAAGATAGTGTCAGCTTGCATAGGCTTGTTGGCCTCGACATCCATCATGCCGAAGCATTCAAAATGCACGATTTCGCCTCGACGTGCCAGCATCGTGATCAGCCCAGCCAATTTACGCTGATCCACATAACCCTGCATGACTTTAGAAATGCGTTGTAGTCTGGTAGACGAAAGACCAACCTTTTCGGGAGTATCCGTGTTCATGAATCGTCTCCTCCGCAAAATGCGCCGCAATACCCGACAATTGTAAATACCCAGGTCATGAACTCAAATTCAAGCCTGAGCTGCTACGATTTCAACACATAAAACAAAATGCCCGTTTCGGGCACACGACGGGCATTTCACAGGATTCGGGATTGGGTGCGCTGAGGAGTCGGCTATTGCTGCCAGTAGTGGACCGCTACCCGGTGCTTGCTGTTCATGCGCATCCGTACCAGGGTTTCGATGTTGGCATCCAGTTGGGAAAGCTTGTTGTAAGCGTCGAAGGCGCTGTCATCACTCATTGCACTGGCGGCCAGGATGTCGAGATGGGTCTGATTGGCTTCCTCAATCATATTGAGGATCATCTCTAATATCACATCCCGGCGCCCTTCAGCCCCTTCGATGGATGAATTCCCTGGGATTATTGAGTCGTTCACGTATGGATGGCTCCTATGCCACTGCTTCGTTCAGCCTAACGTCCTGTAACTCTCATAGTATAACACGTGCCATGATACAACTGTCGCAATTCTATCACAACCTCTACAATAGCCAAGCGGATCATGGCGTCGAGGTCAGGGTTGGCGTGAGCGTAAGGGTAGCCGTCGCCGTGGGCGTCGGGCTGGCCGCTGGCGTGACACTGGGCGTCACCGGCAGCGGAGTCGCCTTGATCACGATCACGTCCAGCGATTTGATGTTGTTTGAATTGTTGGCTGCATCGCTTTCCACGATCAGACTGTTCATATCGGCAATGGCTGTCAGACGGGCCGATCCTGGCGCGGTAAAGGTGACATCGCCCTGGAAGATCGCCTGTTGGCCGGGCAATACTGCCGAGACTGTCCCCAGGTCGTGCAGACTGCCATCGGGAAAGACCAGGCCCACGTCGAAGGCGCCCGTCGTCGCGTTGCCAATATTCTGTACGGTGACCAGGTAGGAGGTGGTCTTCGTCCCGTTCTGAGCCAGGATGATAGATATTGGCCCCTGGAGTGAAACGACGGCCAGATCGGGCAAGCCAGTTGTCGGCGTGGCCTGCAAAACCGTGGGCGCGGGAGTCGAGGTGATCGTCGCCGTAGGCACGGGCGAGGGCGGCGGCAGAATCGTAGGGATGGTATTACACAGGCTGCCCAGGATGGTCACGTAGCTGGCGCTGACCCATCCCTGCGTATTGCCAGAGCGGCCCTGCCACCACGTGTAATCGGGCAAGCGGCCCGTCACGGTGACGACGGTGCCAAGCGGCAGCACTGCCAGTGACACATAGCCCTGGCCCGGCCCCTGGCGGAGATTCAGCCCGTTGACTTCGACCAACGCGCGGCAGGTCGGGTCGGTGTAGTCCGTCTGCCCTGATCCGGCAGGAGCAGCCGCCGTTGCCGTGACCTGGGCTGTCTGATCCTTCACGTTGAGGGTGATCGCGGCGGGTACGCTCGGCACATCGCCCCGGTAGGCGATCACCTGGAGGATCAGCGTACCGGCTACCGTGGGCGTATAGTTCAAATAGGCCGCAAAATTCGGATCGCCCAGCGGATTCTGGGAAACTTTGCTGTCCACCTGTTGGGTATTGGCCCGCAGTTCCATGCGGGTGACGCCATCGGGCTGAGTCCCGGTTGCCTGGACGGTAATGGGCTGGCCGACCACGGCATCGGCGTTGTTTTGCGGAGCCTGGATGGAAACAAGCGGTGGAATGGATGTGGGTGTGATGGCAGGAGTGGGCGTCGCTGCTTCGCCCCCAATGATGCACGCCAACGATCCGAAGCCGAACAAACATGCCGAGCAAAAGACCACAATCGAAAAGCGAGTGCGGGCATTCATGGTCATAAGTAGTTATCTCCTGCCGGTGAATGTGCCATGCTTGCGCAATCCGATTGCATTGTAGCAAAGCACACGGGAATGTGCGAATGCCCTTTCATGAGCACGATATGCTAAAATCAGGCAGTGCTGGTTTTAGAAGGTCACGGGAAACGCGAATAGAGGCGCATCTGAATGCCCATTTCGGTAGAGATGCAGGAAGACGGCTACGTCATGTTTTGGCGAATCGCCGACCCCTGGACTGTAAAAGAACTGAAAGAATACTATCCACAGGCAAAAGTATATCTGGACGCAGCCACGCATATCGTTCACACACTGGTTGATTTGCGGGACGCCCACCGCGTCTCTTCCGACGTGTTGAGCGGGCGTCACACGTCCACCTGGAACCATCCGCGCAGCGGACAAATGGCCGTGATCGGTGCTTCGGGAATCGTGAAGATGACGCTGGACACCGTCTTTCGTCTTGTACAATTTACCCGTATCCGGTTCTTTGACAGCGAACGCGACGCGCGGACGTATCTACGCCAGTTGATTGCCCAGGAACAATTGCAGCCCGCCGATAAACTCGTCCGCTAGGATCAAAACACCCGATGCCCGTGTATCAAACGGAAGTCAAGGCTGGTAATGAGCGGCTGACGATCAACGTTGAAGCCGATCCGCGCTTACGTTCCTCCGCGCGTTGGACGCTGCGCAACAATGTCGTTACGCTGCGTGTTCCTCGCCAGATGACCCGATCACAGATCGACCAGCTTATCCAGGACATTGCGCCGCGTATCGCACGCCAGCGCCAGCGCGCACATCGCCAGGCCGACGTGAGCCTTTTTGATCGCGCGCAACTGCTCAACGACACGTACTTCGACGGCGAATTGCACTGGCACACGATTCGCTGGGTGAAAAACATGCGCAACCGCCTGGGAAGCTGCACGACTGGCGGAACAACTGATGGCGACATCCGCATCTCGGAGAAGATTCGCGGTTGGCCGGAGTACGTGGTGGATTACATCCTGGCCCACGAAATCTGCCATCGAAAATACCCCAATCACAGCGACGAATTCTGGAACTACCTGGCGCGCTATCCGCACGTCGAAAAGGCGCTAGGCTTCATCGAAGGCGTGGCTTACGCCCAGGGCAGCGATCCCGGCGAGATGTTGGATTAAGGCTCCCTACCGCCGCGCATGACATCCCCTTGACGATCT
The DNA here is from genome assembly GCA_035309185.1 of Aggregatilineales bacterium. Classification (GTDB taxonomy): domain Bacteria; phylum Chloroflexota; class Anaerolineae; order Aggregatilineales; family UBA2796; genus DATGFK01. The sequence goes on along the minus strand of DATGFK010000693.1, from coordinate 4,090 downwards.
CTTGACGGCACTTTGCTACACTGGATCATGCAATTAACGCACGGTTTGCAGTGTACTTTTGATCTGCTCATGGTCTTTCCTTCTCGTCATTCTTGGGGCGACTGGTCGCTGCTGGCGCTCGTGGTGACTTTGCTGTTTAATGACGGGTAAGGTCGGACTGGTGAAGCTCCGGCGCACTGTAAATTCTCACTCAAAAGGGGTTATCTCTATGTTCGGTTGGAAAGTGCTACGATCATCCATTCGCTATAGCGTGGCAGTGCTGGCGCTGCTGTTTGCGGTAGGTTTGAGCCTTCCCGCAGCAGGCGCGCGAACGCTGCTGGATAACGCGCCCGTGGCGTTCAAAAATCCGCTCCTGTACGTCGGCGCGAACGGAAATGTGTATATGACCGACGAATTCTCCGGGCAGGGGGCGGCGGTCACGGGCGATTCGCAGAATCCGAATCCCGGCAAGCCCAACTCGCAGTTTGCCGCGACGCTGTTCTACGGGCAGTTCGCCTGGTCGCCCGCCGGTGATGCGTTTGCGTACACCGAGCGCACCACGAAGTCTATTTTTGCTGTCCAGAACGGTCAGAAGCCATTGCTGCTCTACAAAGGAGCCGACATGCTTCCGCCAGCCTTTTCGCCGGATGGCAAGAATGTCGCCTACGTGGTGATGACACCGCAAAAATCTGGCGACAGCGCAACGATCTTCCAGATACAAAACGTACCCACTGCCGGCGGGAACCCGTCAGCGCTGGGTTCATTGGCTATTGGAACGGCCTGCGGCGGCGATATGTTTGATCCTGCTGAAGGGGCCTACTTCCAGGAAATTGGCGTGCTCGGCCCAGGCCCGATGTTTTTCAACTGGACAAAGCTCGGCTATCTGTACAGCATGAATTGCGACGGAACCGGATTGGCCCTCAGTGACGGCAGCAAGGTCATCTGGCAGCAGGCTAACTTGCAGAATCCGGCGATCTCGCCCGACGGTACGCAGGCGGTGGCCGTGCTGGCCGACCCGGTCAAGAAGACCAAAGAAATTGACCTCGTTGATCTCGCCACCGGCAAGCTGACCTCGCTGACCGCCCCTCAAGACCTGGACAAGGCGATCTGGAGCAACGACGGCAAATCTATTATCTTCGATACCCAGTCTGCGGGCGCTACCGTTCAGGGCAACGCCAGCAGCGCCGTTGGCAAGCAGATTATGGACACCCTTTGGCCGCTGCAAGGCCAGGACAACGGCATCGTCATCGCTACGATACCCGTCGCAGGCGGCACTACGACCGCGATCTACAAGGACACAGGACGCGGCATCGGTAACATGAGCGCGGCACGCAATAAGCCTTACATTGCCTTCAGTCTGGTCAGTTCCAGCGGCAACTTTGTGCTGAAGATCAACAACGGCGCCAGCCTGGATCAGGCTGCCGCGCAGTACCCACATTCGCGTCTGTTAACGACCACCCTGGATGGGACTGCCGTCGGCGGATTGGTCTCAGATCCAGGCGGGCGGCCCGATTTCGGCCCCACCGATCAATTCTCGATCATCCCAGCCCAGGCTTCGGCGCCCATCGTCCCGACGCTGGTCGTCCCTGGCGGCAGCGGCGGCATTCCAACGCTGGTACCGGCTGGTGGTTCTCCTTTGCCCACCGCAACGCCGATACCCAACCAGGTGCTTGTCGGAGGCGACGGTGGCCTTTGCCCGAACTTCAGCCTCGCGCTGCGCCTGCACGTCGGAGGCCAGGGACGAGTCTTGCCGGGACAATCGAACCGCATTCGGAGCAGCGCCCCATCTGGAACTATCCTGACCCTGATGCCTCAGGGCAGTATCTTCAATGTCATCGGCGGGCCGCTGTGCAGCACGGACGGCACGAGCGGCATTGCATGGTGGGACGTAAACTTCAATGGCACCACGGGCTGGACTGCGGAAGGCTTCGGCGGCACCTACTGGCTGGAACCTTACACGGGCGCGCCGCCCCCGCCCGCTGGCGGGACATTTGGTATTGTCGGCGTGACTGCGGCGGTTTCGCCCGCCTCAGGCAGTTCGTGTCCAATGACGTTCCACTTTACCGGCCAAATTGTCGTTAATGTACCGGGTCAGGTGATGTATCACTGGGAGCGCAGCGACGGAGCCACTGGCCCAACCCTGGGCATAACCTATCCGGCAGGTGTGACAACTGTTGATGTCCAGGACACCTGGACACTGAGCGGGAACTATAGCGGCTGGGAACGTATTCACGTGACGTCTCCTAATGATATAACGTCCAACCAGGCTAGCTTCTCGCTCTCGTGCGGGAGCGCCTTCCAGGTCACAGGGGCAGGGGCAAGTGTCAGCGGGCCTGGGGGATGTCCTACGGGTACCAGAACTTACAACTTCTCCGGCAATATCACCGCGAACGGCGCAGGAACGGTGACCTACAAGTGGGAGCGCAGCGATGGAGCATCGAGTTCCTCCCTTTCGACCCTGATCTTTGGCGGTCCGGGTACCCAAAATGTGCCATCTGGCGAATCGTGGCAGCTTGGCGCATCCGGGACATTCTGGGAGCGAATCCACGTGATCTCGCCCAATAGCCTGTACTCGAACCAGGCCACCTTCACCAAGTGTTAGTGAAGGCAGCACCGGCTTCAAATCCACGGTAATTTCACCCTAACGATGATCCCCTTCCTTTGTTGGAAGGGGATTTTCCATTGACTATCGTGTGCGCGCTGGCAGCAAATGGCCTTTGAATGTATGCTTGTGCATTGAATTATAAGGAGTGCAAACGATGGCACGCATTATTGATGTCGTATCTCATCCAAACGTGGCAACCGATGAATTGGTATGGCGTGAACCGCAAGGTGGCAACGGCGATTTCCGTATGGGGTCGCAGTGCATCGTGCAGGAAAGCCAGGTCGCCATTTTCGTCTACCGGGGGCAAGCCTCCGACATGCTCCGGGCAGGCTCACATACGCTCTCGACGGGCAACCTGCCGATCCTGGCGGGCCTGATCGGTATGGTGACGAGCGGCAACACGCCCTTCACGGCGGAAGTCTATTACGTCAACCTCAAGGACATGCCACAGGTGGGCTGGGGCACCAACCCCCCCATTCAGATTGACACGCCCGGACGCAGCCCCGGCTTCGCCCTGCTGATGACGCATGGCGTCGTGGACATCGGCATCGAAAACCCGGAGCTTTTCCTCAAGCAGTATGGCATTGGCAGTCCCCGTCTCAGCCTCAGCGATCTGCGTGACCGCTTCCAGGCCATGCTTCTCGGCGAGCTTGCCAAACTGCTTACCACGCAGCAGATCACCAGCGTGCAGGCCGCCAACGCCACCCTGGCAAACCTGGAAGCGGGCGCGCTCAGCCAGCTCAACGGCGCCTTTGCAGCGCTCGGAATGCGGATCAAAGCCTTTAACGCGAATCCCTTCCAGGCCAAGGATTTGACGCCGGAAGACATTGTCAAGTATGGCGGCGACATCAGCACCTACGAGCGGGCCAAGCGGCTCGACGTGGCTCAGACGGCGGCAGGCAACCAGGGGATGGGCGGCAGCCTGGCCGGCGCGGGCCTCGGCCTGGGAGTCGGGCAGTCGCTTGGCGCGGCGCTCAACCCCGAACAGGCCGCCATGCAACAGCAGATGCAGCAGCAGCAGTTGATGATGCAGCAAATGATGATGCAAATGATGCAGCAGCATAATGGCAATGCGAATGCTGCTCCAGGCAACGCTCCCGCGCAGCCGCAGACCGTCGAACAGGTGAAGGCGCTGCTCGACCAACTGGACGTGAAGCTCGCCAACGGCGAGATCACCGAAGACCTGTACAAGAAGATGTCCGACAAATGGGAAGCACGCCTGAAGGAATTGGGCGGCTGATCCAAAAATCGGTTAACGAATTTGATAAGAGATTTGGGGAAGCGTTTCGAGAACCTCACCCCCTGCCCCTTTTCCATGAAATGGCGAGGGGGAAAAGAGGTTCTGAAAAGCCCTCTCCATGTTATGGTTGAGGGTCGGACACTTTTCATGGAGAGTGGGAAGGATAAGGGATAGATTCATCAGAGGCTTTCAACGACCAAGAAGAAAGGGACTCTGATGAATCTGGCAGAATTGTACCAGTGGGTGGAGCAAGTGCGAGAGATTTT
>DATGFK010000692.1:0-7281 GCA_035309185.1 Aggregatilineales bacterium | reverse complement strand
ATGACCGGCTGATCGATCTGCGCGTGGACGATCACGAAGACCCTGTTGTACGGCTTCAAGAACTCATGGCGCTGCACGATCTATATTTCGGCAAATCTGACCCCGCCAGCCGAATCCCGATTACCTCTGATCTGGCCGTCGAGCTTCAGAGCCTGCTGGTTCGCCTGGGATATCAGCAGGGGCCAATCACTTCAACCTGGGATGAGGCAGCCCGCGAGGCATTCTGGCGATTCGTCGGGCAGGAAAACTTCGAGGAACGCTGGTCGCCTGGCGAGCACCCGGAATTGATCGATCCTGTGCTGCTGGACTTTATTCGACGGCATTTTGGCGCGCACAGCGGGAAATCAGGTGTCGGCTCCGAATACTCCGGCTATGCGAGGCAATTTCCTGCTGACATCATCTACCATATTACGCGGGCCGAATATTATGCGGCCCAGCCTCCCGACAGGCCCTATCTGCCGGAAGCCTACGCCAAAGACGGCTTTATTCATTGCACACGGGGAGCAGACCTGATGGCGACGGTTGCCAACAAACACTATCGCCGGACGCCAGGAGACTTTCTGATGCTGGTACTCTCCACACGCGCCCTGACTTCGCCGCTGAAATATGAATCGTTTGACGCTGAACTACCATTCCCCTTCCCGCATATTTACGGGCCGATCAACCGGGACGCGATTCTCGAAGTCGTCAAAATGAAACGCGCCAGCGATGGCACGTTTCTGGTTCCACCTTTCGCAGATGAGCATAACTCTGGGAACCAGAGGCCATGACTGCCACGCTGCTGACCGGAGCTGCCGGACAAGGCAAAACACATGCCGCAATCTTGCAGGTGAAACGAGCGCTGGATCGCGATCTATTCGGCAAAGTGTGGGTGCTGCTGCCCACCGAGCAGCAGATCGCGGTATTCCGGGCGCGGCTGATGGCAGAAATGGGCGAAACAGCCCACTTTGGAGTCGAGTTTTTCGACTTTTACGACCTGTACGCAAGACTATTGGAGATGGCTGGAACGCCGCAGCGATTGGTACGCAGCGCGGCCCAGTTCCGCATCCTGCGCCACATTATCGGCGAAGTACGGGATGACCTGCTGCACTTCGAGAACATTGCGGAGACGCCGGGCTTTGTGGCCTTGTTAGCAGCACTCATCACGGAATTCAAGCAAGGCCAGATTACCCCGGAAGTCTTCGCGGCTGCGGCTCAAACGCCCAAAGATCGTGACCTGAGCCTGATCTACGATCATTATCAGGCATTTTTGAAGCAACATAGCCTGATAGACCGGGACGGCGGCGGGTGGCTGGCGTTGGCTGTCCTTGAAGAGGTTCTTACGGCGCTTGACGTGAAGTTGCTGATCGTGGACGGCTATGACCAGTACAATCCCGTCCAGGCGCGGCTGCTCGGATTGCTGGCCCGGAAAGTGCCAAACACCTATTTGACCTTGACTTACCAGGCCGAGAGAGCCGACTCAGCCCACCGGCGTTTTGCGCAAACCCGTGAACGCTTGCTGGAAGCCTTTGCCCCGCAAAAGTGGACTGAAGTAGCCCTCACGTCCAGTCCGGCTCAGATCAGAAGCGAGGGGAGTCCAGCACTTGTACATCTTGCCGAGCACCTGTTTGACGTGCAGTCTACGACGTTACCCAATGACGGCGGCTTGATCCTCGTGGAAGCGCCGGATCGGCGGACGGAAGCGCTCAAGGTGCTGCGGCGGGTGAAGCGCCTGCTTCTCAATGGCACGTCACCTGAGGAGATCGCTATCGTCGCGCGAGCGGTGGAACCTTACGCGCCCTATTTCCAGGAAAGCGCGCCGGGCTATGGGATTCCATTGGCAACCGGCCACGGCGGGCCGCTGGGTGAGAATCCGGCTGTAGCTGCCATCCTATCCCTGGTAGACCTGGCGGCGGGCGACTTCCGCCGCCGCGCCGTGATAGACGCCTTGCAAAATCCGTACCTGTCCAATCGCGATCTCACGCCTGAACAGATCGAGCTGCTCGATCCGATCAGCCGGGCGCAGATGGTGGTTCACGGGCAACAGACCTGGCTGGAGGCTGTGGCCGCCTCCAGTGCCTCGCGCGCTGCCGACACGCCAGAGGGCGATGAGCGAAAGCTGCTGCTCGATGCAGGCAACGCAGCAGCATTGAGCGACGCGCTGACAACCTTCTTCGTGCGCGTCACGCCACTACCGCGCGCCACTGCCCGCGATCACGTCACGTGGCTGGGAAAGCTCATTGGCTCCGACCCGGCGGCTGAACGCGAGGATGAGGGGGGCGAGGACAATGGCGCTGTGGCGAGTTTTGGTGTCCTCGAACGAATCCGGCAGGGCGGCGACGCGACGATGCGCACGCGCGATCTGATGGCGATGAAGGCGCTCAAGGACGACTTTGCAGAAATTCTCTCGGCCTACGATCTAGTTGATCCCTACGAGCAGGTCGAGTGGGCGAGGTTCCGCCTGGATTTACAAACGGCCATTGACCATGCGTCGGTAGACAGCGTGCCGGGAAATCGGCTCGGACGGGTACTACTTACCTCGATCTATGCCGTGCGCGGCCTGGCCCACGATCACGTTTTTCTGATGGGGCTGTCGGAAGGCGAGTTCCCAGCCCGCGCAAATGAAAATCCTCTGTATAGCGATGCAGAGAGGCGCCAATTGCAGGGCCGTGGCGTGGGCCTGCTAACCAGTACCGAAGAAGCCGACGAAGGCAGCCTGTTCTACGAGGTGACAGCCCTGGCACGCCAATCGCTGACGCTTTCGCGTCCCTACGTGGATGAGCGAGGCGGCGAGTGGCCTGCCTCGCCCTATTGGCGGGCGGCCTGTGCGCTAATTGACTCACAGGCGGAGCGTTTGCCGGTTGCCGGAGAAATTGCCGTGGCCGAGGCCGCTGAGGGCGCCGAAGCCCTGCTGGCGCTGGCGCAGGCGATCAGCGCAAACGGTAGCGCTGGCCTGAGCGACGCAATGGTTGGAGTCTACAATTGGGCGCTGGGTTCGGCGCAACTGGCCCCGGCCTGGATCAATGCGCTGCACGCCCGGCGGATCGAAGCGCGGAGACTATCGCCACGGTATTCGCACGACGCGCATTCCGGGCACCTGAGCGATCCGGCGTTGCGGGCGCTGCTGGCGGAACTGCTCGGCCCGATGCGACTGTGGAGCGCCAGCCAGTTCAACGATTACGGAATCTGCCCGTATCGCTTCTTTGCCCGGCGGCTTCTGCAACTGGAAGCGCTGGAAGAACCCGAAGAAGGGCTGGATCAGCTTCAGTACGGCTCCCTGATGCACGAGATCCTTGAAGCCACTTACCGTCAAATCGCCTATGAAGGACTCGACATCGCGCCGCACAATGCAGCGCGGGCGCAGGCCATCCTCGCAGCAGTGTTGGAGGAACGGCTCCCTGACGCGCCGCAGCGCTATGCTTTTCGGGCCACGCCCCTGTGGGCTTACGAACAGGAAGATTTACGCGAACAGTTGGCGGCGTTTGTCGCAGTAGATTTTTCTGGCAACAGCCCGGCCAGCACCGTGTTTGGCGCTGAAAATGGCGCGGCAACGGCGCGTCGCAGTGTGCGCCAGGAGGTACGCTTCGGCTGGGATGGACAGCGGGCCGTTGAGATTGACGGCGCGGCAGGGCCGCTGCGGGTGCGCGGGGCGATTGACCGTGTGGACGAAAGCAATGGGAAGCTGATCGTGATTGACTATAAAACGGGCAACGCGGGCATCCCGACGAAGGAAATGGTCGAAGGGCGCAACGTCCAGATGATGCTCTACCTGGCCGCCGCGAAGCAGATCATGCCGGAGAACGAAGTGGCTGGCGGCGCATTCTGGCATACAGCCACGCAAAAACTATCGGGGAGTGTGGCTGCGCAGTCCGAAGAAGTGGCCGATGCGCAAGAGGCGCTGCACCAGCGAATCCTGGCCGGGCGCGATGGAATCTTTGTGACTTCACCGAGCAAGCGGACGCAGAGCGGCCAATGCGCGCATTACTGCCAGTATCGCCAACTGTGCAGATTGGATCACGCCAGCGGGCGGAAGGAGATCAGGCAGGCCGATGCTGGTTAACGAATGTTGTGTACAATAGAATAGGCTGTGAGGTGCATGAGTATGTAACGTTTTCCTGAGCTGCGGCGTCCACTCCTCAAGGCAGGTTTCCATTGAACAATCTGATCGGGCTTCGACTGGGCCAGTACGAAATCGTAGCGCGCATCGGCAAGGGTGGTATGGCAAGCGTATACCGTGCCCGCCAGCTTTCGATGGGACGGGATGTAGCCCTTAAAGTGATCAGCCCGGATGTCGAGGATACGCGCGATTTTGCGGCTCGCTTTGAGCGCGAGGCGCGAACCGTCGCCACCCTGAGCCATCCGTACATCCTCAAGGTTTTTGATTACGGCCAGCAGGACGATCTACTGTTCCTGGCGATGGAATTGCTCAAAGGCGGCAGCCTGGCCGATCTTCTTCGCAACGGCGCGTTGTCGCCACAACGGGTGCTGCAGATCCTCGATCAGATTTCATCTGCCCTCGACTATGCCCATCAGCAGGGCATTATTCACCGCGACCTCAAACCTCAAAATGTGCTGCTGGACGGCCAGGGTAACGCTTTCCTGACCGACTTCGGCATCGCGAAAATCCTCAGTGAGACTTCGGCGCTTACGCGCACAGGCGCGGCGATGGGCACTCCCGCCTATATGTCCCCGGAACAGTGGCAGGGGGCAACCCTGGACGCCCGCACCGACATTTACGCCCTGGGTGTCATGCTGTTCGAGATGCTGACCGGCCAATTGCCCTTTACCGCCGACACACCCTATAGCCTGATGCACAAGCACATCTTTGACCAGCCGCCGCTTGTGCGCCAGATCCGCCATGAACTGCCCCAGAGCGTCGAGAATGTGATCAGTAAAGCTCTGGCAAAAGAACCCTCCCAGCGGCATGAGTCGGCGGGGGCGCTCGCGCAGGCTTACAAAGCGGCCCTGGGGGGAATCTCTGTAGCCCCACCCCAGGTGGATCAAGACGCACAGGCTGCTGCGACCTATCTAGCCATCCCCGGCACGAAAGTGCCCGATAGCGGTATCCAGGACCCCAGTTCCGTGGATGCTCCCACGACAAAACTGCCCGTCCAAACACGCCGTCCGGGATTGTTCACACGCCGCGTATTTATTGGCGGCTTGATTACTGTCTTTGTTCTCGTGCTGTTGATGATAGGTGGGGCTGCGCTGCTCATCTTGAATAACCACAATCAAGGGACAGCCATTGCCAGCGTGAACCGCACGCCCGGATCAAGCAAACAGCCGTCGGCAGCGCCGCTTACGCAAGCCAGCACAGTAGCGCCAAGCGTTAACCCAACCATCGCTCAAGGGGCGCAGCCTACGCAACCGGTGATCGTTGCGCCACCTCAGACCCAACCTGGAGTTGCGGCGGCCAGCCTGATGCCTTCGTCCCAACCCCCAACGGCCACACTTTTCGTGCCACCTACGCTAACCGCCTTCGTCCCGCCCAGCCAGACTCCGACTCTAGTGCCGCCACCTCCCGCGCCTGCCTCACAAGGTCGTATCGCTTTCGTCTCCAAACCTGGCGCCAACTCACAGATTGTCGCTATCAACCCGGACGGAAGCAATCGCGTCAACCTGTCCAACAACGGTTACAACGACAGTGATCCGGCGTGGTCGCCTGATGGCAAACAGATTGCCTTTTATTCTGACCGGGACGGCCCCCAAGAGATATTTGTGATGAACCGTGACGGTAGCGGTCAGCACGCACTCACGGGCGGGCCAATGGATCAGTACCCGGCGTGGTCGCCGGACGGCAGCCAGATCGTGTTTATGTCCAAGCGCAATGGCTCCTGGCAGCTTTACGTGATGAGTGCTGCCGACGGCTCCGCCCAGACGATGATCACGACGAGCGGCGGCGCCGCCCCGGCCTGGTCACCCGACGGCAGCCTGATCGCATACCATTCGATCAGCCCCACACCCTCCATTTTTCTGATCAATGCGACGGGCGGCAATCCGCGTCCGCTGACCTTTGGCACCAATGATTGGTATCCGCAGTGGTCGCCCGACGGCAGCCGAATCGTTTTCATGTCGAAGCGCGGGGTCAACTTCCAGGTCTACGTGATGAACAGCGACGGCACCAACCCCGCAAACGTCAGTAAGACGGGATCGTCAGACGGCGTCGCAATGTGGTCGCCGGACGGGAGTCAAATCATCTTTCAAAGCAATCGCAGCGGTAATTATGAAATCTATATCATGAATGCGGACGGAAGCGGCCAGCACAGCCTCACGCACGATGGCGTGAATGATAGCTCACCAGCCTGGGGACGCTGAAGCTCCATTAGCATCAAACTAGGGGCGATTCTCCCAGCCGCCGAGTTGAGTCGTCACGATCCAACAATCGCCTTGTTGGGTCACGATCACGCGCCCGCCTTCGCCCGTGTCGTCGCGCACGCGGCGCCAGTAGTTCAGCAGAGCGCCGCCATCGGGCAGCATTTCCTCGACGACAAATTCGCAGATTTCCATCGTATAAACGCCGCCCCGTGTCTTGGCGGCTTTACGAAATTTGTCGTACTGAGCCTGACTGATGGGGTTATGTTCTCTGCCGTAATAGAGCCATGTACGGGTTTCGCCATCCGGCCAGCGGCCCCGGATCAACGCGGTACTATCCAGTTGAGGTTGTTCAAAGAACGTATCAATCACGTAGGCGATAAACCCGTCTGATTGCGTCCAGACCAGAGAGAATGAGCTGTTCAAGACCATACAGAATACCTGTTACGACCCAATTGTGATGTCTCGACCATTGGTTAGATTATGGTGTATTTTGGTATAAATTAGCAAACCTCTATTGTGTAGCAGTTTCGTAAAAATTTTCGGGGTTCAGCTTAGGGCGATTAACGATAGTTGCAAAGGGGACTTTCTTCCTATGGCAACCGATTTACATAACGCTGACTTCGCATGTCCTGGCTCTCAGTAACGTCTACCTGTGGTTGCGCTACACGATTCTGCACTCCGATATTTGCGTTTACGGGCGCAGCAGCTTATCTCAGGCAACTTCTATAAACCCGATGCTGTCGTGAGCGCAGTGTGTGGACTCCAGGCGCAGGATGCCCAGGCCGCCATACTTTCTGCGCGCGTGCGGAGTTCTGGCCTGACGGTGGGCGATATGGAACAGGCCATGCTGCATGACCGCTCTATCATTCGCACGTGGGCAATGCGCGGGACACTGCACCTGATAGCCACGGAGGATTTATCCTGGCTTCTGGCGCTGCTCGGCCCGGTTTTCGTGGCGGCAGATCGTCGTCGGCGGCTCCAGCTTGG
>DATGFK010000691.1:0-4466 GCA_035309185.1 Aggregatilineales bacterium | reverse complement strand
TTCCGTTCCTGGCATTGTGGGCGCTGCGTTACAAACGCTGGCGATTTATCGTCACCTTTGGAGAGATTACACTGTTTTTAGTCGCGGCGTCGTTTGTTCTTCTGCCAACATGGTTAACCGATTGGTTACGGCAGGTCGGCGACTATCCGAACTATACAGATATTGGCTCACCGGTTTGGATCATTACACATATGACTCTGCCCTTTCTCGGAACCATAGGCGAACTCGTGCTGAGTGGGTTATTGATTGCGCTTATGCTTTGGGCCTGGTGGGTCGCTTTGTGGAAAATGCGGAGCGCCACGCTCGACTGGACTATCGCACTGACGCTTACTGTAACAATGTTGATTGCGCCAAGAACGGCAACACCCCCGCATTTTGTAGTGTTTATGTTTGTGCTTGTCTTCTGGTTTCGCCAGATTTTACGCAATTATCCACAGTATGGTGCCCTGTGGGTGAGCGGGATCATGCTGCTAACTTCGGTTGGTTTGTGGTGGCTATTCCTTTCGACCTTGTTACCCTACCGTGTCGAACACCCAATAAATTATTTACCATTGCCGCTCGTCTGTCTTGTCGTCTTGCTGGTAACACGCTATCAATGGTGGGACTCACTGCCAACTTTCAAGGCCGCCAGTCAACAACTAAACCCCAATTGAGATAAACGCGCCAGCGTGGGTATGTATTGCTCTTGGTTGGATAGCGCTAAGCCTACGGCGACAGAAAAACGTCGATTCTGGAACAAGACAGTATGCAATTCTGCATTGTCACCGTTATGGCCCCGTGACGTGCAGAAGCGACATATGCGAAAGGTTGCCCGGACGTTGAAACGTGATGACCAACTCGTAATGCGCCGTTACACCGTCGAGCGTTGCGTAGGGCAGCCCTTCGTAGATCACCCAGAGATCATCGCCACTTGTTAGCGTTTTGGCCCCGTCATTGATCAGAGCGGCGAACTGTGGCTGACCGATGCCAGTGGGGTAAAGCAGAGGGCACTCAATCTCGACATTGGGATCAGGCGGTAACACGATGTGAAGGCTTCCACAGTTTGCTACAAGGCCAATGGCATGGAGTTTCTTTCCGCTTTGAGCCGCCTGCGCGTTCAGGTAAGCCACGCTATCTTTGAGCGTATAGCCAGAAGAGTCAGCCTCGATATATTCCAGGCGATCCTGTGCAGGGAGTGCCAAAGTGGAGGGATCTGACCACGCCTGAGCCAGGAATGGTAACGCGAACAGAATGGCCCATACTGCGATTCCTACAAGACCAACGATCGCTGGTATGCGTGCCTGAATCAATGGCAACCGCCGGTCAATATCTGCGGCAAGGACACCCGCCGCCACACAGGTCAACAAGAGCAGAGGCGGCACATGCAGGAGCATGTAGCGGCCACTGAGCTTGGTTCCGAAAGCCAGAATTCCCGCCAGCGGAACAAGCGTACAGGCGGCCAGCAGCAAGCCAATCCGTGGCTTGCGCATGATGAGGTAAAGGGCTAACAGGGCGATGATAATCATCGCAGGAATTGAAAAGTAAGTGATGTTAAAGTTCAGTGCGATCAGGATATTTTCCGCGAAGCGCTGGACGATGTTGGACGTCTTCGTCGTTCCAACTACGGTAGTAGCCACGCCAAAATAGTCGAAGTGCCGCCACCTGAGAACCAGGTATAGGGGCACCCACGTAAAGATTAACGCGGCATAGGCATAAGCCAGCCCACGCACCATTTGACGCATACGGCGCCCATACAAGAGTAGCACAATGCAGGTGGCCGGGATTGCCACAAGCATAACCCCGGTGGCTTTTGCGGTGATCGCCAGCGTGACCATTAGGCCGGAGAGAATGGAGTCCAATGGACGCATTTTTCCGGTGAAACGTACCGCAAACCACAGCGAGAGCAGCCCAAACGTCGAGGCAAACGTATCGGATAACCCAAGCCGATCATGGAAAAAGACGTAGGGCGATAGGATATAAAGCACTGCACCGAGCAGTCCTACCCATCGAGAGGCCCAGCGCTTGCCCAGGCTAAAAATCACGGCGACGTTGAGGGTCGCAAATAAGGCCGTGATTCCCCGCGTGAGCCATAGAACACCGGGGCCTGTCATCTGGAACAATGAGGCGTACCAGACTAACAACAGACGCCCCTGTGCCGCGCCCGTTAGCAAACGGCCACGATACACATCCTGGGCAAAGGCGATGACCTCATGTTCGTCAATGAAAGGCGGCAGAGCCAGCAGGTGAAAAAACCTAGTGATCAGGTAGGTGAATAACACGCCGATAATGGCGATCCACATCGTCAACGAAAGACGTGTCGTGCGAGTAGTTTGCATAGACTTCCCACCCATTCGATTACGCGGAAACATCGCTGCGTTACCCCTCGGATTCTACGATTGGAATGCGCAGCTTACGATAGAGTGACAGGGCAAAGCCTGCCAGAAGAACGGTTCGAGCGCTGACTAATAAGGCGAAAAGCGGCACACTCGAATGCGGGATTTCGCCGGTTGTGTGCGCGAATAGCAGGGGATATTCGACCAGACTGACGAGGCTAACTGTTACGCATAATAGTAATCCGTTGAAATCAGGGAAATTCAGCAAGGCCAATGGAATAATCCACACCAGCCACTGGGGACTCCAGTTAGCAGACCAAAGGCAAAACAGAGCAAAGGTGATTGCCACAAAAGCCACAACCCCGCGCGCGTCACGTCGGCGCGTGCGCAGGAAGATGAACAGGCCAATGGCGGCAAAGACTCCCGTTCGCAGCCAAGCAGGGATAGCGGGTGGATTGCCCTGCAAGCGCGCTGCTTCGGCAGGATCGAAGTGGTTGGCACTGAAGTTGCCGGTTTTGTAGTTTCCATCCATTAGCGCCCAAACGGTTTCTGCCGAAGCTTTGGTGAACTGTGCCGTGAGAGAAGGGACACCGTACGGCCCACCAATCAACAAAATGGCGCCCAATCCTGCAACAGTGATGGTTCCTGAAATCGCCGTATACCGTAGCGCTTCACGCGCCGGACGGAATCGCCATACCGCACCGAGCAGAAGTAAGGGAACCAGTTTAGTGAGTGCGCCGAGAGAGTTAGCAAGCGCGGAACTTATCTGTCGGCCTGCGAGCAGCCAGTTCACGGCCAGCAGCGTAAAGAAAGCCACGATGCAGTCGAAAGTCCAAAATGAATCTATCAGGGGAATAGCCAGCAGCATATAGACCCAGGCCAAACCAATACCCACAGCAGGGCCATACAGCCGCGTCCCGATGCGCCTCAAAAGCAGCAGATTGCCTGCATCAAAGGCGGTGAGGACGATGACAAGCAGCACTGTGTACGTACTAAAATCGCCCCCATGCGATTCTGTTGCCAGGTACGCGCCTTGCAGTAGCAAACCGATGATCGGTGGCTGTTCGTACCAGTAGTCACGATAAATCAATTTTCCCTGGTCTGCTTGCTGTGCCAGCGTGTAAAAATAGGGAAAATCCCCGAAAGCCGTCAGCCCTGGCGTGTAGTTTGCAAGCGGTTGATAGACAAGTAGTAGCATGAGACGGAAACTTACAAATAATATGATCAGAATTCGCGTATCGCGCAAAAGAGGCGACGTAAGGGCGGTGGACGGGATGGAAATTGGGGAACTTGACGGTTGCAAGTTTGAGTCGCTGCTCAACTTGGTAGTCTTTCAAAAATGGCGGACAGGTTATCGGTGTGGACTTGCTTCCAGCCAGAATCTTGACGCAGGGCGCCTGCAAGCGGGCTGTCCTTCTCGATAACAGCCAACCGAATGTTCCACTGGGCAAAAGTTTGCTGCCAGTCATGGCCCACTTCGGCGTCGCGCCATTGGGTCAGCAGTACGTCGTCGTAGAGGTCAGTGCGCCCATCCACGAAGACTGGATACTGCGGCGCGGCAAACATCAAGTAACCACCCCAGTTGTAACTATTGAACATCGGCCCGGCGGGCGCGGCCTGATTGAGATAGGCGGCAGCCTGTATCGGCAGATAGTCGTTCTGTGCCTTAGCGACAACCCCTGGCGCGAGGGTCAGCGCGATTTTTATGCTTGCTCCCAGAACGACACCGAGCAGGAGAGTCCAATTCAGTACCAGGAAAACCCCTCGTGGTGGACGGGAACGAGCAAGGAACATCCCACGTTCTTTCAAGAGAGCGTCCAGGTGCCGCGCTAACACTGGCGCGGCGACGACGGCAAAAGATGAGATGTTCCGTCCGGCATACAACGCCAGGAATCCCCAGCCGCATGTCAAAACAAGATCTGTCCAGTCAATGCGCTTCGACCCGAGGCCAACGGCTGCGATCAGCCCCAAAAGCATAAACACGAAAGGCCACGTTTCACGTCCATGAATGTCTGGTGAGGCCCATTCCTGAATATATTGCTGAAGAACACCGATCCCAATCGTGCGAAAGGAGTAAGTCCACATCTGCACAGTATTCGGGTTGATAACCAGGGCAGCGAAGGCCAGTGCCGTCATAAGCGCCAGTTTCCTGAT
>DATGFK010000690.1:0-2677 GCA_035309185.1 Aggregatilineales bacterium | reverse complement strand
CAACGCTAATGATTGATCATCCAAGTTGGTTATTTTCTCGAAGAGAATTAGAGCTTCGGTGTAACTGGCAAGACCTTTCTCAGTTTCACAGCGGTAGTTCTTATATAAATTTCCCAGGTTAATTAACGTAAAACCCTCATGTTTTCGATCACCATCCCGGCGCGCGCTAGCAAGAACCATCTGATAACACCTCAAGGCATCATCCACGCGCCCCAGAAACTCATAAGTCCAGCCCAACATCCCTAAATTGCTCCGCGCCAGGAGCGAATCGGTGAGGTGGCCTTCTAGCTGTTCGTACATGCTTGCCAGTCGGGCATACTGGCCCCAGGGCAGCAGACGATCATCCAGATCGAAGAGCAAACGCGCGGCGCTCTCATAATCGGCGGCGCGGACGCGGTGCTCGAACTCCGCCAACTGCGGGGCCAGGTCATCCAGCGTCTTCCATTCGGATGCAGGTCTACCCTGGCGCTGGTAATACTGCGCGGCACGCTGGTGCAGAGCCAGCCGAGTGTAGGCTATTGCATCAACTGGAATCGTTGCCATGTCCGCGTGTGTGTCGCCAGGGGCGCTATCTGGAATCTGGTTATAGGCGTAGGCTTCATCAATCGGGTGCATGGCGAAGGTGCCCGCCTCACGGTTGTGAGTCACGAAACAAGCCTGCACCAGCCGCGTCAGGGTCAGGAATAGCTCTGTGCGGGGGATGAACGGCTCCAGGGCAGTCTCGATCGCGGCCAGTGGCACAGGCCGTCCGAAGATCGCCAGTCCTTGCATCACGCGCAGCCGGGTAGGATCGAGCCGCGCGATGCTTTGCTCGACAATCTGCGAAACGACGGCGTCTGCCAGGGCATTTTCGCCTTCCAGGACATCCTCCATGCGATACAGCGGGTTATCCAGCAGCAGCCCGGCTACGGCTTCCAGGGCGCGTGGAAAGCCCGCCGCCTTTCGAGCGATGATCCGAAGCTGGCTGGTCGGCGCGCTACGCAGCCCGGCGCGTCCGACCGGATCGACGGCGCGCAGCAGTTCAACCGATTCTTTCAGGGATAATCCTTCGTTCAGCAGCAGGGCATGTTCCCACGTTTTGAGCCTTCCGGGCAGGCTAAGTTCCATACGACTCATGATCACCAGGCACAGGCTGCTTTTGCGTTGTAGAACGACCTCGATAAAAGTTGCCAGGCCGTCGTCCAGGATCTCGCCGTTGTCGGGGTTCTGAAGCATCTCGACGTTATCGAGCAGGAGCAGGGTACGGCCCTTGGGCAGCGCCGCCAGCAACGTCCTGACCTTTTCTTCAACTTCCGTTTGCGCGTTCTGCCACGCGTCGAGAACCGTCTGCCGGGCCTCGCCCCGAAGCAATCGCGTGAAAGCGCTGAATATCTGATCCAGCCCCACGCCCCGGTTCGCAGCATCGCGCGCGCTGGCGCTCAGGTACAGCACGGCCTGGGGCCGCACACGGCCCTCGTCAACCACTTCCAGTGTTTCCAGGTCGTTCAATACTTTGCAGATGAGGGAAGTCTTGCCCACGCCGCCGCGCCCGTAGATGCTGACGAGCCGTGCACTGGGCTGGGTCAGCAGTTTGATCAGCGCTGCCTGCTCACGTTTACGCCCTACGTAACGCTCTCCAAGATTGGCCGGGAGCACGTCGGTGAAGCGCCGCGTCAAACTCGGAGTCTCGCCCTCAGCCATTTCAACCTCGGCGCGGGTGGCTACGGGTTGCAGGAGGAGCTTTGTCGGACGATCCTTCGTACTTTCCAGGCGATGAGCGGTGATGGGTTCCCCGCTCAGGGCCGCGTGGAAATCGCGCGCAAAGGCGACGGCAGTCTGATAGCGATCCCGTGCGTTCTTTGCTAATGCACAGTTCAGCACATCATCTAGGGCTGTTGGTAATTCGGGCACCAGCTCGCAAGCGGAGGGCGGTGATGCAAACAGATGGCGATACATATACTCTTCGGGCGTTTGCGCGCCAAAGGGTGGAGCGCCAATGAGCATTTCAAAAAGGATCACACCCAGGGCATAGATGTCCGATTGCTGAAGCAGTGCCCCGCTCCATAATTCAGGCGCCATATAGGCGGGCGTGCCCATGAGCAATCCCGCCTGGGTGATCGGCGTTGTGTCCGAGCTGTCAACCAGCAACCGCGCCAGTCCGAAATCACTGAGATAGGCTGTTCCGTCTGCGTCAAGCAGCACATTCGCTGGCTTCAGGTCACGATGCACAATGTCGTGTTTGTGGGCGTAGTCCAGCCCTTCGCACACCTGCGGGAAAATACGTTGGATCTCGGCAGTCGAAAGCCTCCCGCGTTTGATCAGGTCTTCCAGGCTGCCGCCGTCGCAGTATTGGAGCACGAGATACAGGATCGGCCCCTGGCAGCCAAAGTCGAGGACTTCGACCACATGCGGATGTTTCAGCGAGGCGGCGACACGTGCCTCACGTTCGAATCTCCTGACAAACTCTTTACGCCGCTTATCATTTTCGATCAGGTGCGCGTTCATCACTTTGACGGCCACCTCGCGCCCGCGCTCGTGATCCCGCGCGAGGTACACCGTGCCCATACCACCGCTGTTAATTCGTGAGGCCAGTTCGTACTGCCCTAGTGTCGTCCCGGTCAGGTCGGCCATTTCACGAACCTTCTTTCGCTATGCGATGGGCTGCGTATTCATTTCCATTATAAGGTGCTTTGATCCA
>DATGFK010000689.1:0-2583 GCA_035309185.1 Aggregatilineales bacterium | reverse complement strand
TAAAGTACTCATACAACACCGGGCCGAGCAACACGGCACCAGTCCACACAGAAAATACGATCAGACGTTGGATATTCCAGTCAATATAGGCGTATCGTGTCACTAAAGTGGTACCCATTGCCACGATTGCACCCAGCAGGATAATGGCCCAACCTGGGCGTTTATAGGTGCGCCACGTGAGCCACAAGAGAACGGGTATCAGAAAAGGTACAAGCCCCATAGTCCCAACGCTCAGCAAAGCACAATGAACAGTGGGAGTTTCCCCTCGGCAGCTTGGCAGTTGAAAAGGCGCCAGCATAAACGACGTCATCACATTGGGAATGCCCTGCAATTTGTCGAGAATCGTATCTGTAATCTGTCCACCCTGGACGATCATGAGGACAAATGCGACAACCAGCGTCCAGATCGGATTAAAATCCAGCCTTGGAAATCTCCGCCTTCTGCGGGCACGCACCCAGAAGAACAAATAGATTATGAACCCCGGAAACAGGAGACTCAGGGTCGCTGGGTGAAGCAAGGCTGCCATCGCAAGGATAATTCCTAGCGTGACCGACTTGGTAAATGGAGGGACAGGAGTATCCACCATTACTAAGAAAAACAAGATAACGAACGGAGCGAAGCCCCACGAGAGAGACCTTTCAGAATAACCGTAGCTGGCGAAGCCTGGTGTATCAGGTGTATCAATAGTGTAATGCCCAGGATCGCTCGTCAGCAAATCCAAGTCTTGCGGCAAGGGCGACAAAGCGGAGGTCTGTTCAGCAATGTAACGCCCTCCGGCTGACGAAAGGGGTTCGTACATCCAAAGCATTCCGGCTGCCGTAAAAATCAGGAAAACACTCAGAAGGCCTGCCCCAATCTTTTGTTTATGTCGCCAGCCAACCAGAAAGGCAAGCATAACAACGCTTGCCACGGTAGCGGCCTTCACCACATCCTCGGCATCCCACGAATTGATCCCCCCCATTACTTGGGTTACTGCTGCAAGCAAATCGCCCCCATAGCCGTAGGAGGCTCTAATCTGCGGATTACATTGAAATAGCAGTGGAAATTCACCGGATGCCATAAGGTTGATCATGGAGGCATGACCGGGATCGTCGCCCCAAATTTCACGAGCGTTAATATAGAAGATACCCAGCACCAGCAGCAGAAGTGCCGCCAGCAGAACCAGTCTTTGTCGAATCGAGATTTCCCAATTGAGCGGCGGTTGTGGGTGGCGTAGAAAGAACAGACTGGCGGGTATCGTGCCGATAACGATGATCCAACTGCTTATTGGAAAAAAAATCAGGTGAGCGACGGCGTTAACCAGCACCAGATTGAGCATCATTCCAACGGGCAATGACAACACAAAAACCGTTAAGCCACTGTTGATGCGCAGGACATTCCTGACGATAGCCAGACCCGACAAGTACCAGGCCCCAAGTGTCAGCAACAAAAGTGGAAGCGAAGCAAAGATCCAGAGCATGGGTTACCTGTAAGTGGGATGTCCAAGATGAGGTTGGGCGAATCAGTCCGGGCGTTCAGTGCCAATATAGCGATATTCAATCCGCGTGCGAAAGTCGCTCAAAAAGACAGACGCCCTGCCAGTATCCGCGTAATTATAACTGTTACTGGCGTAAACGCCTCATGATCTGCTATCGTTATGATTGACTTTTTCATCTTTCATCTGATTCAGCTTGTGAGGGCAACTATGTCTAGCGGAACCGAACTCCAGGATCAGGGCACCAAACTGTTCATGCAGCACGAGTATGAACAGGCTGCCGATCTTTTCAAGCAAGCGCAAAGCGCATACATGGCCGAAGGCAAGCAGGATCTCGCCGCCGAAATGCAGGTCAACCTCGGACTGGTGGAGCGCGCGCTCGGCAATTATGACAACGCCTCCAAATTGATGACCGAGGCTCGACAGGTCTTTTCCAGCATGGGAGATCGCAGCCGGGAAGCGCAGGTCATCGGCAACCTGGGCGGCGTATACCTGGCCCAGGGCAACAGCGAACAGGCGCAGACGCTGTACCGCGAGGCCGCCGACACTTTCCACGAACTCAAGGATGAGGAACGCTACGCGCAGACTCTCATGGCGATTGCCGACGTGCAGGTGCGCTCCGGCAAGCTCGGCCAGGCGATGATCACCTACGAGATCGCCCTGGACAGCGTGCAGAACCTCAACTTCCGCCAGAAGCTGCTCAAGGGCTTGATCGGCGTCAAGAATAGACTCACAGGCGGCGGCGCTCCCGCAGTCGAGAAGTCCTGATCGCAGCCAACCGACTGTGCCGCCCAATTCATCCGAGCATCGCGTTGTCGTGGTCGGGGCAGGGCTTGCTGGACTGACGGCAGCCCTGCATGTGGCGGAGCGCGGTCTATCCGTGCTGGTTCTGGACGCTGATCCGGAACGCGCGGGTGGCAGGCTGCGAGGCGGCCCGCCAGTCACGCTCGAAGCAAAAAACAGCCCGCTGGAAAGTCCTGCTCAGCGCTGGTCGTTTCCTGGCGAACATGGAATTCACGGGGTCTGGCAGCAATATCACAACCTGCGCGCGTTGCTATCGCGCGAGGGCATTGATCCTGGTTTCGTCCGTTCGCGGCGGGAAGCCTGGG